>CAZMKX010000042.1:0-12373 GCA_964566375.1 uncultured Myxococcales bacterium | reverse complement strand
CGCTCACCACACCCGCGTTGCAGACCAGCACGTCGAGCCCGCCGAGCTTCGCCGTGGTCTCGGCGACCATGCGCAGGCAGTCGGCCTTGACCGAGACGTCGCAAGCGACGACGAGGGAGCGGCGGCCGAGCTTCTCGATCTCCTCCGCGACGCGGCGCGCGTCGGCGAGACCGTCGATCGACGCGCTCGCGTACTGCGACGCACCTGGCGGCAGCCGGTCGACGTCCGCGACGGCGACGTCCGCTCCCGCGCCGGCGAGCGCGAGCGCGATTCCGCGCCCGATCCCGCGCGCGCCTCCCGTGACCAGGGCGATCTTTCCGGCGAGCGTGCTGATGGCGGACCTCCCACACTGAGCGACGCGTGCAGTCTACACCCTCGCGTCAGTCCGGAGTCTGACCGATGATCCTCCGAACCGTCATCTCGTAGGTGAAGGCCTCCGGCGGGTGCGCCGTGCGCGACACTTCGAGCAGCTTGCCGCGGTCGTCGCTGTAGCGACGCTCGACGCACATGACCGGCGCGCCGGGCGCGATTCCGAGATCCGCCGCCTCCTCCGCGCTCGCGCGCGAGACCGAGAAGGCCTGCCGAACCTGAGCGATCTGGTGCCCATAGCGCTGCTCCATCAGCGCGAAGAGCGGCAGCCGGCTCCGCGCCAGGGCGCGCACCGCCTCCGCGAACGCATCGGGCACGTAGATCCGCGACGACGCGATCGCGGCGCCGCCGCGCTTCTCGAGGCGACGGGTGTGCACGCGCCACCACCACGAGCCCGCCGGAGCGTCGAGCCACGCCGCGAGCGAACCCTCGGCCTGCACGCGAGTCACGTCGAGCAGCCTTCGCGGCGTCGCGGCCGCGTACTGGAGAAGGTCCGCGATCGAGTTGCAGGCGAACGCGTAGCGGGGGTCGACCGCGGTCGATTGAACGACCGAGCCGCGTCCCTGCTGGCTCAGGATCAGGCCTCTTTCGTAGAGCGAGCGAAGTGCCACGCGGACGGTCTGACGGCTGACCCGGTGGCGGCGGCAGAGCTCCGGCTCCGACGGCAGAAGGTCACCCGCCCGGAAGCGTCCGGTCCGGATCTGCTCGATCAGCTTCGCGGACACCACGCTGTGCTTCGGAGGCCTGCGCTTGGCGATTCTCATTCCCGGCCAACTTGTCCGTACAACCTGGGCATGGCAGTATCCCAGCCATGGATTCGAAGCAAGCCTATCGCTACGACACGACCGAAGTCGACTGGCGGGATTTCATCACCGACGGCTGCTTCTACAAGCTGCTGAACGTCGATCTCGAGGCGCGCCAGGCGGACATGCTGGTGAAGTTCGAGCCCAACAGCGAGTGCATGTACCACCGTCACGCGGCGATGACGACGACGCTCGTGCTCGAGGGCGAGCTGCGCATCCGCGAGCAGACGGAGAACGGCGAAGCGATCAAGGTGAAGCCGGCGGGATCCTATTCGATCGGCGGCGTGGGCGAGGTGCACGTCGAGGGCAGCGGCGACGAGCCGACGATCATCTTCTTCAGCATGCGCACGAACGGCGACGTGATCTACGAGCTCCTGAACCCGGACCTGACGCTGCGCAAAGCCATCACCGTCCTGGACTTCTATCGGGACTGGCACACCAAGTGGCCGGCCGAGTTCACCGCCCGGTGACGCGCGGGGTCGAAAGCCGGGTCGACTTCGAGGTCGTGATCGTCGGCTCCGGCTTCTCGGGGATCGGAGCGGCGATCGAGCTCAAACGCCAGGGGATCGACGACTTCGTGATCCTCGAACGCGCGGACGATCTGGGCGGAACCTGGCGGGACAACACCTACCCGGGCCTCACCGTCGACGTCGCCTCGACGAGCTACTCCTACGGCTTCGAGCCCAATCCCGAGTGGTCGCGTCTCTACGCGCCGGGCGCCGAGGTCAAGCGCTACGCGGACCACTGCGCACGGAAGTACGGCGTGCGCGAGCACATCCGCTTCGGCGCGCGCGTCGTCGCGGCGCGCTTCGACGGCGGCTCGAGCAGCTGGACCACGGAGCTCGAGAGCGGTGAGCGCATCGTCTCGCGCTACCTGGTCAGCGCGACCGGCCTCTTCGGCCCGCCCAAGCTGCCCGAGATCCCGGGGATCGAGTCGTTTCAGGGCCACGTGATGCACACGGCGCAGTGGGACCACGCCTACGACCTCGCGGGCAAGCGCGCCGCCGTGATCGGGACCGGAGCCACCGCGATCCAGGTGATTCCCGAGATCGTCGACGAGCTCGCGCGCCTCGACGTCTACCAGCGAACGCCGATCTGGCTGCTGCCGAAGCCCGACTTCGCAATCAGCGAGCGCGTGAAGTCCGTCTTCCGCACCGTGCCCGGCGCGCAGAAGGCCGCGCGCTTCGCGACGAACGTGTTCAACGAGCTGCTCTTCGGAATCGGGTTCTCGCACTACAAGCAGTTCCCGCTGCTGTATCGCTGGCTCGAGAAGCTCGGTGTCGACCACATCCGCAAGCAGGTCTCCGATCCCGCGATCCAGGAGAAGCTGATCCCGAAGTACACGTTCTTCTGCAAGCGGCCGAGCTTCTCGAACGTCTACTTCCCGGTCTTCAACCGCGCGAACGTCGAGCTCGTGACGACACCGATCGCCCGCATCCACGACAACGCGATCGTCACGAACGACGGCAAGTCGCGCGAGATCGACGTGCTGATCTGTGCCACCGGCTACAGCGTGTTCGAGAAGGGAATCGTTCCCGCGTTCGAGATCTACGGCAAGGACGGCACGGAGATCGGCGACTACTGGACCGAGAACCGCTTCCGCTCGTACCGGGGCATCTCGGTTCCGGGCTTCCCGAACTACTTCATGATCTTCGGGCCCTACTCGGCGGCGAGCGCGTCCTGGTTCGGCATGATCGACACGCAGGTCCGCCAGCTCAGCCGCTGCCTGCAGGAAGCCCGCAAGCGCGGAGCGAACACCATCGAGGTCACGCAGCGGGCCTTCGACGACGACTACGCGCAGGTGCTGAAGCGCCGCGAGAGCCAGGTGCTCTTCCACGGCAACTGCGCCCAGTCGAGGACCTACTACTTCGACAAGAACGGAGACGCGCCGCTGGTCCGGCCGGCGACGCAGCTCGGTCAGTGGCTGCGCAGCCACTTCGCGCCGATGGACGACTACACGTTCGCGTCGTCGAAGACCGGGGCGGCGAGCGCGGAGCCGGGAGTGCGGCGGTGAAGTTCAACCTGTTCATGCTTCCGTCGATTCCGTGCACGTTCGAGGAGCGCACGCGCCTGCGCCCGATCGGACGCAATCGCGAGAAGTACCAGGAGATGCTGACGGAGCTTCGCGAGCTGACCGTGCTCGCCGACGAGCTCGGCTTCGATGCGCTCTCCACCACCGAGCACCACTTCCACTCCGAGGGCTTCGAGGTCTCGGTGGCGCCGCTCCTGCTCTACACCGATCTCGCGGCGCGCACCAAGCGCATCAAGTTCGCCTCGCTCGCGCTCGTGCTGCCCACCTGGGATCCGATCCGCGTCGCGGAGGAGATCGCGATCCTCGACCACCTGACGAAGGGTCGCTTCATCGCCGGCTTCGCGCGCGGCTATCAGGATCGCTGGACGAACGTGCTGGGCCAGCACTACCACGTGATGGGCACGCCGATGGACGGCTCCGCCGTCGACGCGCACAACCGCGAGGTGTTCGAGGAAGTCTTCCAGATCATGAAGATGTGCTGGCGCGAGGAGACCGTCCGCTTCAAGGGCAAGTACTACGAGATCCCGACGCCGTTCGAGACGGGCATCGAGCGCTGGCCCGTCGCGAAGTCGTGGACCGAGAAGTACGGCGCGAAGGACGAGCTCGACGGGAACGGCGCCGTTCAGCGCATCTCCGTCGTGCCCCGCCCCTACACCGATCCGCACCCGCCGATCTGGCAGCCCTTCTCAGTCAGCGAGAAGACCATTCGCTGGTGCGCCGCCGAGAGCATCGTGCCGTTCATCCTCGTCTCGCATCCGACGTCGTTCCGCGACCTTTGCCACGCGTACCGCGACGAGGGCGCGAAAGCGGGTCGAACGCTCGCGCCCGGCGAGAGCGTCGGCGCGTTCCGCTCGGTCCACCTCGGCAAGACCCGCGACGAGGCGTACCGGCTGGGCGAGGAAGCGCAGGGCCGCGGCTTCATCGAGTACTTCTCGGGCTTCGGCTTCTTCGAGGCCTTCCGCCTGCCGGGCGAGACGACGCCGGTCCCGCAGACCTTCGAGCGCCTCGTCGAGGCGAAGTACGAGCTGGTCGGCACGGTCGACGACGTCAAGCGCGAGCTGGACGCGCTGCGCGAGAACGGCAACCCCGAGTGGTTCGCCTGGTACTTCGACCAAGGCATCATGAGCCTGGACGAGGCGAAGCGTCAGCTCGAGCTGTTCGCGACGAAGGTGATGCCGGAGTTCACTTCTTCTTGATCACGGTCCCCGTGACGTCGACCGCGTACGAGTTCAGCACGTAGGCCCAGAACCAGCTCTCCTGCACGGAGATGTCGATCAGCTCGTCCCCGCCCTTGCTCTGGATCGCCTTCTCGACCGCGCGCTCGATCTTGTTGTTCTGGTTCACCGGAATCACGTTCAGGATCATGTAGCCGCGGCCGCGCGCGGTCGCCGGTCCGAGCACCTCGTACTGCGACAGATCCGGCTCGATCGTCGCCATCTTGTACGGCACGCCCGTGCACGCGGACGTCGCCGCGGCGAGAACTACCGACGCGGCGAGCTTCGCGATGGACTGGAATCTCACAGATCACCTCCGTTGGGACTTTGCCCAGGTGCGATAGCCCTCGAGCATTTCGGGACTCGACTCGACATCGTGCATGCGCTTCAGGAGCTCCTTGTCCGTGAAGCTGAGCTCGAGCCCGCGCGTGGTCGCGAAGTCGTCGTGCAGGAAGTCGACGAGCGCGAAGCCCGCGAGCAGGTCCGCGATCTCGACGGGGTGCACGTCGGCTGCGGCGCCGTAGAAGATCGCCATCGCCGACGCGCCCACGGCCCAGTAGTCGCGGAACTCCTGATAGAGCGGAAGGTCGGGCGCGTCGACACCGTTGGACTGGTCCATCACGAGCTGCAGACCCGCGGTAGAGCCGCCGCCGATCAGGAGATAGCGCGAAGCGTAGGGACCGATCTCGGCGGTCGTGAAGACCTGGTAGCGGCCGCCGAGCGCGCGGTGATCGAACCAGCCGAGCGCCAGGGAATACGCTCCCTCCCCTCCGAGCTGCATTCCCCGCGTGGCGTGAAGCTCCGCGCCGATGCCCAGTCCCGATCGCATGTCGAACGACACGACGTCGAGCAGATCGAAGATCCGGTCGGGCAGGTACAACAGAATCCGCACGGCGACCCCGCGCTCCTTCGGCGGTCGGAACGCGACGTTGCTGCCGAGGGCGGTGGGATGCTCCCGGCGAAGCAGGTCCGGCGGGACCCTCGCGCGCACCGCCTGCGCGGGCGGGAAGTCCGGGGCGATCTGCTCCACGCCCATCAGGAGCTGCGCGGCCTCGAAATCGTGCGATGCCTCGACGTGGGCCTGTGCGGCGGCCGTCGCCTGCTCGAGAATCTCGGCGACGCGTTGTGGCCGCATCGGCACTGTCTCGGCACAGGCCGCGAGTGCGAAAGTCAGCACCAGCGTGCCAAGTCGACCGATCCCAAAGCGCGCCCCCACGTGGCAAGGCTGCAACATCCGGTGCGAGATGCGCAAGGAGAATCTCACCCCGACTCACGCGCTCAGCGCGCCTCCATGCCCTGACTCCGCGACACTCGGGGCCTGAGAGTGCTGGCGGCTGTATCTCGGTCGCGGGGTGGATTGCTTCCCGCCACGCGATGACTCGCTCGGTGCGAGCGACTGCGGGCGTGCGGCTCCGCGATCCCCATCGTCCTTCCCGTTTGGACTTTGTGGATCTCATCGCCGATCGCGTGGCTGCCTCGAGCCCGTGCAGCTTTCCGGCGGAGCTGCGGACCGTGATGCGATTCGCAGGGACGTCGATGCGGGTCACTTCGCCCGCGATCGTCTCGTTGATTCCCGGGTCCGGGTCGGCGGCGAGTGCACGGCGCGACGGTCCGAGCGCCAGCGCGATCGTCGCGAGGATCGGTGTCTTGCGCAGGATTCGCCCTCGCGCTCTCGGTGGTCTCGCTCTCCAACGACGAGCCCCGAGCTCGATCGCCCGCGCCGCTTGCGGCAATCGAGCGCCCGGAGGCCTTTCCCAGTGCGGATCCAGGCGAATGCTCGGCCCGGCCTACGGTACGCATCGATGGCATCGATCCGGACGCAACGCCACTCAGCCACCGGCTGCCGCCCGGTGTGTACAAGCTCGAAGCCGAGCTCCACGACGGGAGACCTATCGAGCGCAAGATCGACGGTCCAGCCGAGAGTCGGTTCGACTCTCCGCCGGGAGGCGAGCCCCGAAGCGCTGAAGCCTACACGCGCTTGCGGCGCGCGATCAGCGCAACCAGCCCCGCGCCCGCCGCGTACAGGAAAGTCGAGCCCGGCTCGGGAATCGCCGCGACCGGATTCTCGCTGAATACCTCGAACTGCTGCAGCGCAGCTCCGGCCGGTACCTGGAGCAGCGTCGCGGGAAGGTCGATCGGGGCGACGGAGGACGCCCGCGCCGCACGGCGACTCCGAGCCGAGTCAGACCGTGGGTGGGCCACGTCACGCCGCGATTCCGGCTGGATGTCGGGCGCGACGACCCCTTGCCCCGGTCGGAAGTGGTCCGACATCACGATTCCGAGCACCGCCCCGCGGCTCGTTTCGACGGCGCGAGCCCGCGAGGTCTCAGCCGCGCTGGCCGCGCTCCTGGCCGCGCGACGCTGATCGCGCAGCGGTCCCGCGCTGACCTGCGTCGCCGAGAGCGCGAGGAGCCCGAGCGCCGTGCAGGTGAAGGTCCGGTGAGAGACGAATTGCAGGATCCGCATGAGGCACTCCAAAGACCGTTGAGCCTCGGGAGTGCAAGGAACACGCCGCCTGCGCCCAACGCCGCCGCCGTCGCGATGCAGCGGCGGCAGGCACTTTGTAGATTCCGCGACGGCCTTTCGGACGCGCGCCGCGGCTCAGGTGGACTGGAGCATCTTCATCAGGTTGGGCAGCCCGCGGCCCTGGATGTAGCGATCGCGCTCGAGGTCGGTGCAGCTCTCGAGCAGGATCGCCTTCACGCGGTCGGGGTAACCGATGAACTCGCGCCGTACGGACAGGAACGCGGCGAGCAGGCCGGCGACGTGCGGCGCGGCCATGCTGGTGCCGGACATCGCGACGTACTGGTCGTCGAGGTCGGGCTTGGCGGACCGGCGATTCGGCGCGTCGTGGCGCGCCGACACGATCTTCTCGCCGGGAGCGACACAGTCCGGTTTCAGACGCCCGTCCGCAGTGGGACCGCGCGAGGAGAAGTACGAGACGCCGTACACGTGCGGCGCGTTGCGGTGCACCGAGCCGACGGCGATCGATTCCTCGAGGTTCGCGGGATCGCTGATGCTGAGGTCGACGTTCGCGTCCACCGGACCTTCCTCGCCACGAAGCCGCGCGAAGCCTTCGTTGCCGGCCGCGAGCACGACGATCACGCCCTGGCGCCAGAGCCGCCGGAGCTCCTGACACAGCGGTGAATGGCCGCAGCCGTAGATGTCGGGATCGAACGCGCCGCCGAGGCTCAGGTTCACGCCGGCGATCAGGGGCCGCCCGGCCGCCTCGTTCGCGCGGTACACGTGGTCGAGCGCCTTGATGATCCACGCGTCCTCGCCGTTGCCGTCGTCGTCGAGCACCTTGTAGACGTGCAGTCGCGCCTCGGGCGCCATGCCGCGCGGCACGACGGCACCGGTCTTCGCCGACGAGAGCGGCGCGGCGGCCTCGCCCGCGATGATCGCGGCGACATGGGTGCCGTGACCGTCGCCATCGACCGCGCCGGATTTCGGCTCGCCCCGGTTCGTGCAGTTCCACGCCTTCGCGACGTTCGCGTGCCTGGCGAAGTGCGGGTGACTCGCGGTGATGCCCGTGTCGAGCACCGCCCAGTCCACGCCGCGCCCGGTGGCGGAATAGGTTCCGTGCGCGGGGATCGCCTGCACCCGCTGGCCCGACTCCCAGGTGAGCGCGCGCTTGTGCGCATTCCGCCAGATGCGCTCGAAGCGCAGGTCCGCGCGGCGCCGCGCGAGCTCTTCGAGCTCGAAGCGCGTCAGCTTCGCCGCGACGTAGCGATCGAGCCGGTCGAGCTCGGCGTCGTCCTCGTCCGACTTGGGGACGAGCTCCGCGATCGCGGCGATCAGGTCGCGTGCGCGCGCTTCGAGGTCGACTGCATCTCGTGTCGCCGGATTGGCGTCGGGGTCGACCAGCTGGATCAGGACCGGGTGACGCGCGCGGCCATCATCCTCCGCGTCCCGCACGAGGTCGCGAGCGAGCACGAACGAGCCGACCGGCTGCCCGAACTCACTTCCCACCACGCTGCGCACCGCGCCACGCACGAGGTCGGTCGAGAGATACCCCGTGCCCGAGTGCGGGTTGCGCGGTGAGTCGGGATTGAGCCCGACCGCGACGGTGTCCTCGATGAAGCCCTTCGGCGAGAAGTCGTTCGCGAGCTTCGCGTCGGCCGCGACGGGATCGAGTCGGTCGGCGAAGTTCACCCAGCGCTCGACGCAGGCGGGAACGGGAAGCCCCTTTCCCGGCCCCCAACGCGCGAGCTCGTCCTGCACCTCCTGCAGACCGAGCGGCGAGCCGATCGTGACGAAGAGCGGCACCTTGCACGCGCTCTTCGCCATCTCGCGCAGCACCTGGTACGCGATCATCGACCCCTGGCTGTGCGCGATCACCACGAACGGCCCCGGCCCGACCAGCCGCTCGCGCAGCGACCGCATCATCTCCGCGCGGCGCGCGTCGTCGTACAGGAAGTCGTACACGTCGCCCAGCAACAGCTCGGTCAGCCCGCGCGCGATGAAGCGGCGCATGAACTCGGGCAGAGGAATGACCTTCTTCCCCACGCGCTGCTTCGTCGTCGTCGCGCCCGAGAGCGCGGCGCCGGCCTGGACCTTCGCGGCGATCGAGAGGAGTGCGCGCCGCTCGCGCGGCTCCCTCGTGAGCGCCGCCGCGACTTCCGCGGGATCGGCAGGCGCCAGCCCGGGACCGCCCCCGAGCGCGCGCCGACCGATGCGCTCCGCGTGGAGGCCCACCCGGTCGCCGTCTCCGCAGGTCGCGTCCTCGTACGCGTGGCGCTTCTCGTTCATCCAGAACGCGAGCCGCGACCGGTCGCCGACGTCGCGCCCGAACAGCGCCGAGTCCCACTGGCACTTCAGGATTCGGGGTCGCGGCTTGGGCCCGATGCCGTGGATGTAGACGACCGTCGGACGCGGGCCGGTGGTGGGCGGCATTTCGTTCGCCTTGTACTCCCCGCGGACGCGCACGGGCAAGCGGTTTGTTGCGGTACAGTGCGGAGCGATTCCACGGAGGTGCACATGGCAATCAAGGGAATGGTCCACTTCAACGTCAACTGCAGCGACTACGATCGCTCGCGCGCGTTCTACGCCGTGCTCGGCTTTCGCGAGATCTGGCGCGTACCGGAGCGGAACACGCCGGAGGTCGCCGCCGCCGTCGGCATGAAGCCCTATCGCGTGAAGGGTGGATTGCTCGCGCTCGAGGGTGTGACTCCGCCGCTCGTGATCGATCTGCTGCAGTGGCTCGACCCGCACGACACGGCGCCGCCCTACCCGCACCTGTATCACTACGGGATTGCGCGCGTCGCCCTCGCAAGCACCGATCTGGACGGCGACATGGCGAAGCTGAAGGCCGCCGGCGCGGAGTTCCTGTCCGAGCCCGCGCAGATGCCGCCCGAGACCGGCTCACGCGCGCGCTTCGTCTGCTTCAAGGATCCCGACGGAACCGTGCTCGAGCTGGTCGAGAACGTGTGATCCCGCACGGCGAGCGAGGTCAGTTCGCGCTTGCTCCAGGCTGTGTCGAGGTCGCCGACCATTCGAAATCGTCCAACAGGACGACCGCGTCGTACCACCCATCCGATGAGTCCCATAGCGCTAGCCTGAGATCGATCACCTCACCGGGCTCGACGTTTCCCTGGATCACGAGCCAGCCGGTTCCTCCGCCGGCGAGGTTGCTGGTCCCGCAGAAACCCGGTGAGCTGGCGAACTTGGGAGCGGGATTCACGGTGTCCATGCTGGTGCCCGACAGGCCGCTCGTTCCGGTGCAGGTCGCCTGAACGCCGGGAACACTCGGCTCCGCACATCCGGTGGGGCCATTCAGGCACTGCGTGAACAGTCCGGTGTTGCCGAAGGCGAGGTTGACGCCTACCGGATAGGCTCCGAGCGCGTTCGCAAGCACGGCAAGGTTCTTGTCGACCGGGTTTGCCGGCGATCCGGCGAATGTCGAATCGAGCAGCACGACGAAGAAGTCGTTGAACTCCGAGCAGACCCACTCCGGATACTCGGCACTCAGGAAGCTCCCCGACAGACGGAATGAGCGGGCGTTCGTCGGCACACGAATCCGCAACGTGAGCATGATCGCGTCCCGCGCGACGCTGCCGCTGACCTCGGGACATCCGGGAGCGTTGGGAAGCGAACCGCCGTTGGCCGCGAGCCAGTCCGCTGGAAACGCGCTCGATGAGCCGAGGTCGGCGCCACCCTGAAAGGCCACGTGCGGCGGGTTGGTCTGTCCGACTGCAGCAGCATTGCCCGTCGACATCACTGCCATCGCGCTCCCGGATCTGGGGAGGTTCCCGCTGCCGAACGACGAGCGGACCGAACGTGCGACGGCAACCGGAGAGCCGGAGCCGCTCGGCAAGGTGAAAGCGGCGCTGATCACGCCCCAGGTTCGCAGATTGGACGGCGGGCTCTCCAACGTCGTCGAGCAGAGATCCATGGCCCGGGCGTACTCGAGCCCCGTGCTCGCGTTGCTCGGGATGCCGGCATCGCAGCCCGGCGCGGGGTTGTCGCCCGTGCCGTCGCAGTCGTCATCGAGCCCGTTGGCGGCGATCTCGAACGCGCCCCGGTTCACGAGCGCGTTGCTGTCGTCGCAGTCGCCATCCGCGGTGCTGAAGCCGTCGTGATCGTCGTCGGGCGCCGGGCACAGCTGCGCGACCGCGGAGTCGAGGTGTGCCAGAACGCGCCGCAGCGAGACGACGTCCGAGGCGTCGAGTGAGCCGTCGTTGTTGATGTCGCCGCGCACGAGGCAAAGCTGGGAGATGCCAGGCGGGAGGGCGCCGACCGCGCGTTGCAGAACAGCGAAGTCGCGGACGTCGAAGGCGCCGTCGCTGTTGACGTCGCCCGGCACAAACCCCTGGGCGCTCGCGGTGAAGCTCGCCGAGATGCACGCGAAGACCAGGGCGGTCGACGCCCCGCGGAGACTCCACGGTCGTCTCGGTTCAGGCGAAAGGCGAATGCGGCGCGCAAGATTTCCCGAAGCCGGCATGGCAGCGCTCCTCGCACGCATCGTGCGCTCGCGGGTCGAGCGCTGACAAGGCATTCGTCAGCCCCAGATCGGCGGGCGCTCGTCCTTCCACGGGTCGGCGGTTTCGAGCTGCGTCGCGAGCTGGAGCAGGGTCACCTCGTCGCCGAAGCGGCCGACGAGCTGCACTCCGACCGGAAGCCCCGCCTCGTTCCAGTAGAGCGGCAGGTTGATCGCGGGCTGGCCGGTGGAGTTCTGCACGCCGGTGAACGGAACGAACTCGAGAAGCTGCGGCATCGACTTCGCGAGGTCGGTCGATTCGATGTCGATCTCGCCGAGCGCGAGCGGCGGAGTGCCGAGCGTCGGCGTCAGCGCGACGTCGAACGACTCGTGCCATTCCGCGACTGCGCGCCCGGCCGCGTGCAGGCCGTTCAGCGCGCGCTGGTACTGCGCGGCCGACAGGGTGCGGCCCATCTCGTAGAGTCCGAGCGTGTAGCCCTCGAGCGTCTCCCGTGACGGCTTCGCGCCGGTCGCCTCGCACAGCACGTCGACCTGCGCGACCAGGCTCGCCGCGTACAACACGATCCAGTGTGCCCCGGACTCACTCCACGCCTTCGGCGGGTCGACGACCTCGACCTTGTGCCGCAACGACCGACACAGACGCGCCGCGTGGTCGACGGCGGCAAGACAATCCGCGTGCGGCGCCGCGCCGTCGGGCCGCGCGCGAATCACGGCGACGCGCAGCTTCGCGGGTGACTTCCGCGACGCGGCGAGATAGGACCTCGGCTGCGGCGGTGCCCAGTACGGATCGCCCGGCACGGAGCCCGCGGTCGCGTCGAGCATCGCGGCCGTGTCGCGGACGCTGCGACTCACGACGTGCTCGACCTCGAGACCACCCCAGCTCTCGCCGAGCTCGGGCCCGAAGGACGTGCGCGCACGCGTCGGCTTCAGCCCGACCAGCCCGCAGCACGACGCGGGAATGCGGATCGAGCCGCCGCCGTCGGTCGCGTGCGCCGCCGGCAGGATGCCCGCGGCC
>CAZMKX010000041.1:0-12453 GCA_964566375.1 uncultured Myxococcales bacterium | reverse complement strand
GGTATCACCTCACCGAGGACCTCGTCGATCACGGCATCCAGTTCCTGAAGGACCTGCGCGCGATGTACGAGCGCAAGCCGTTCCTGCTCTACTTCGCGCCCGGTGCGTGTCACGCGCCGCATCAGGCGCCGGCGTCGTTCATCGAGCGCTACCGCGGGCGCTTCGACAAGGGCTGGGACCGCTGGCGTGAGGAGGTGTTCGCGCGGCAGGTCGCGAGCGGCCTCCTGCGGAAGGGGACGGAGCTCTCGGCGCGCCCGTCCTGGGTCCCGTCGTGGGAGTCGCTGTCGAGCGACGAGCGGCGCCTGTTCGCGCGCATGATGGAGGTGTATGCCGGCTTCATGACGCACACCGATGCCGAGGTCGGCCGGCTGCTCGCGTTCATCGAGGAGCTCGGAGAGCTCGACGACACGCTCGTGATCCTGATGAGCGACAACGGCGCCAGCGCCGAGGGCGGCCCGAGGGGATCGTTCAACGAGGCGTTCTTCTTCAACATGGTGCCGGAGAGCCTGGAGGAGAACCTGCGCCGGATCGACGACCTGGGCGGACCACACGCGCACAATCACTACCCATGGGGCTGGGCGTGGGCGGGCAACACACCGCTCAAGCGCTTCAAGCGCGACACCCACGAAGGCGGAGTCTGCGATCCGCTGATCGTGCACTGGCCCGCCCGACTGGGGCGGCCCGGCGGGACGCGTCACCAGTACGTGCACGTCGTCGACGTCCTGCCGACGGTCCTCGATCTGCTCGGCGTCGAGGCGCCGAAGGAGCTCGCGGGCGTGGCGCAGAGCCCGATCCACGGCGTGAGCTTCGCGCACACGTTCGCCGAAGCGGAGGCGACGAGCCGTCACCGGACGCAGTATTACGAGATGATCGGCTCGCGCGCGCTCTATCACGATGGCTGGAAGGCCGTCGTGTATCACCCGGCGCGAGCCGCCGTGTACGACGGTACGGACGTGTCGAAGCCTTTCGACGAAGACGTCTGGGAGCTCTACCACGTCGCCGAGGACTTCGCGGAGGTGCACGACCTGGCCTCCGCACGACCCGACAAGCTCGCGGAGCTCCAGGAGCTGTGGTGGACGGAGGCGGAGCGCAACCAGGTTCTGCCGCTCAACAATCAGCCCGGCCGCTTCGGCGACGAGCGCTTCCGGCGCGAGCGCCACGTCTACCACGCCGGAATCGGGCGACTCCCGGACAGCGTCGCGCCGAACCTGCGCAATCGCGGCTTCGTGATCGAGGCGCACCTGAACGTGCCCGAGGGCTCGGACATCTCGGGAACGCTGGTCGCGCACGGCGGCGGCGCGGGCGGCTACGCCCTGTACCTGAAGGGCCGGCGGCTCCACTACGTGAACAACCTGCTCGGCGTTCAGCTGACGACGGTGTCGGCGAGCGTCGAGCTTCCGGCGGGCCGGGTGGTCGCGCGCGCGGTGTTCAAGCCGACGGGCGCGTTCACCGGTGATCTCTCGCTCTTCTACGACGGCGTGCCGGTGGGCGAAGCCCGGATTCCGCGCACCACGCCCGTCATGTACGGCCCGGGCGGCTTCGCGGTCGGTTACCAGCCCGGCCCTCCCGTCACCGAAGCGTGTAGCGGCCGCTTTCCCGTTCCCGAGGGCGTGCTGGGCCAGGTGGTGATCGAGATCGAGGGCGCGCCCCACCGCGACCGCGCGGCGGAAGCGCGCGTCGCGATGGCGCGGCAGTAGCCGTGGCCGAGACACGCTGCGAGCTCCCGGCGCGCGGAACGGACTGGACGACGCTGCGCGAGCGGCTCGTCGCGCTCGGCGAGCGCGATGTCGACTGGCGCCACGCGCGCGCCGCGGTCTACGTCTTCCACGCGGGCGACGACGTGCTGCAGGTCGCGAAGGACGCCTACGCTCTCTACCAGTCCGAGAACGCGCTCGGCCCGGGCGCCTTCCCGAGTCTCAAGCGGATGGAGGAAGACGTCGTCGGGATGGGCCTGTCGCTGCTGCACGCCCCCGACGGCGCACGCGGGAACATGACCTCGGGCGGCACCGAGAGCATCCTGCTCGCGGTCAAGGCGTGTCGCGACGAAGCGCGCTCGCGCGGCATCGACACGAGCGGCGCGGAGATCGTCGCGCCCGTCTCCGTGCACCCGGCGTTCGACAAAGCGGCGCACTATCTCGGCCTGCGCGTGGTGCGCGTTCCGGTGGCGACGGACTTCCGAGCGGACGTCGACGCGATGTCCTCGGCGCTCACGAGTCGGACGCTCATGCTCGTCGGATCCGCGCCGTGCTTTCCGTACGGCGTGATCGACCCGATGGGCGAGCTCTCCGATCTGGCGAAAGCGCGCGGCATATGGCTGCACGTCGATGCCTGCGTGGGTGGCTACTTCGCGCCGTTCGCGCGCATGAACGGGGTGCCGGTGCCGGCGTTCGACTTCGAGCTGCCGGGCGTGCGCAGCATGTCGGCGGACCTGCACAAGTACGGATACGCGGCGAAGGGCGCGTCCACCGTCTTCCACCGCACGGAGGCTCAGTGGCAGCACCAGGTGTTCACGTTCGACCGCTGGCCGGCGGGTGGGATGGTGACGCCGACCATGGCGGGCACGCGCCCCGGCGGCGCGATCGCGTCCGCGTGGGCGGTGATGAACTACCTGGGGGTCGAGGGCTATCGGGAGAAAGCCCGGCAGGTGGTCGCGACCCGTGAGAAGCTGATGGCCGCGATCGACGCCACCGACGGCCTGTGCACGCGCGGCGCACCGCTGCTCGGTCTGTTCACCTACGGCGCGTCCGGCGCGATCGACCCGTTCGCGATCTGGGCGCGCATGATGAAGCGCGGCTGGTTCAGCGGTCTGTGCACCGAGCCGCGCGGCATACACCTGATGCTGTCGCCAGCGCACGCGGACGTGGCGGACCAGTACCTCGCCGATCTTGCGTCGAGCCTGCGCGAAGTGCGCGAGAAGGGCACCAGCGGCGCCGACGTGAAGGCGAGCTACGCCTGAGAAATCCGGCTAGCAATGCGCGAGAATCGGGACCCGATGAACATCAACCTTCCCGTCCGCATCGAGCGTCAGCCGGACTACACGACCTGCGGTCCGACGTCACTGCACGCAATCTACCGATACTACGGCGATCCGATCACGCTCGAGACGGTGATCCGGGAGACGGAGAAGGTGCCGGGCGGCGGAACGCTCGGCGTGCACCTCTCGGTGCACGCACTGTCGCGCGGCTACGAGGTCACGACCTGGATGTGCAACGTCCGGCACATGGACCCGACCTGGTTCCAGCAACCGACGGATCTCGCCGCGAAGCTCCGCGCGCGCATGGTCGCGAAGGGCCTGATGGACGATCCGCGCTATTCACACGCGGTCGACGCTGCCGAGCGATATCTCGCGCTGGGCGGCAAGTACGTCTGGGGTGATCTGACGCCAGAGCTCCTCGGCAGGGTTATCTCGGAGGGCCACCCGCTCCTGACGGGAGCCAACGGCACGTATCTCTACCAGTGCGTGCGCGAGACCGAGGCCGGTCCCGACGACATCCGCGGCGACTCCTTCGGGCACTTTCTCGTGATCTGTGGCTACAGCTCCGAAGATCAGTCGGTGGCCATCGCCGACCCATTGCTCGACAACCCCCTCACCGGAACCAAGTACTACCGGGCGAGCGTCTACCGACTGATCGCTTCCATCTTCCTCGGCGTCAGCTCCGACGACGGCAACCTGATGCTGATCCGCCCGAAGGACTGGAAGCCACCGCAGCCCGCGGGCGCCGGGCCGTGAACCGGAGCTCACCGGCGGGCGAGCGCCTGCTGCTCACCTGCGAGCACGGCGGAAACCGCATTCCACCGGCTTACGCACATCTGTTTCGCGGCGCCGACGCCGTGCTGGCGTCGCACAGGGGCTGGGATCCGGGCGCGTTGCGGCTTGCCCGCCTGCTCGCCCGCGAGCTCGAGCGGCCGCTTCTCTCCGTGACCTGGAGCCGGCTCTTCGTCGAGGCCAACCGCTCCTCGAGCAATCCGCGAATCTGGTCGCGCTTCACGAAGTCCCTGCCGAAGGAGGAGCGCGCGCGCATTCTCGAGCGCTGGTGGCGTCCACACCGGAAGGACGTCGAGCGCGCCGTGGCGACGGAGATCGCGCGCGGTCGTCGCGTCGTGCACGTGGCGGTGCACAGCTTCACGCCGAAGCTCGGCGGCGAGGTGCGGAACGCCGACATCGGCCTGCTCTACGACAGCCGTCGAAAAGGGGAGGCGACGCTCTGCCGACGCTGGGCCGCCAGCCTGCGCCGGCTCGATCCCGGGCTGCGCGTCCGCTTCAACTACCCGTACAGCGGCGCCGCCGACGGACTGACGACCGCGCTGCGGCGCAGGCATCCGCAATCGCGCTATCTCGGGATCGAGCTCGAGATCAATCAGGCGCACGTCGCTTCGCGAGGCTGGCGCCGTTTTCAGATGCGGATCGCGGAGAGCTTGCGCGAGATCGTGCCCGGGCGCTGACGGCTCAGCTCCCCACAGCGGCGCAGAGGTCCGCGAGGCGCGCGAGGGCCTCGTCGAGGTCTTCGGCCTCGAACACGTCGATCTCGCAGACCTGCGCGCCTCGGTACAGGAACAGACGGGCCATGAAGGACTCGAACTCGCCGCCTTCGGCGTTCGTACCCGACAGGCGGCTCACACACACGCGGCCGTGGGGTGCGACGGCGGCCTGATACAGATCGTCGACGCGTACGTCGCCGCTCAGATCGTAGAAGGCGGTGATCGACGCGATCCACGTCTCGATGTTCGAGAGCCGGCCGAGTCCGGTTCGCCGTCGATCGTCGACGACGAAGCCATCGGACACCGCCGCGCGAATCCGATCGAGGCCGCGGTCGTTGATCGCGCGGGCCAGCGCGATCGCGGAGGCGGGTGCGCCGTCGGCGCCGCTCGCGGCGTAGCGCTCGAAGAGCTCGGCGCTCGCGGCGGCGCGCTGGTCGGTGTCGAACAGGATGAACGTGCGGAATCTGCCTGCGGCATCGATCTCGGCGAGACGCAGCCCTTCGATCTCGAAGCGGCCCTCGCCCGGTGCCTCGCGCCAGCGGACGTGGTGAAGCGCGAGCCGTTCCCCTGCAGTGGCGACCAGGCGAGTCTCGATTCGCCCGCGCGCCTCGTCGACGAGGAAGAGGAGCGATCGCTGCCAGTCAGCGACGTCTCCGCGCACGAGTGCTCGCTTCTCCCGGTCGTCGAAGCAGAAGTCTTCCGCGACGAGAGCTCGAATCGCATCCGTCTCTCCGGACGCGGCCAGCTCCCACACGCGATCGATCGCGCGTGAGGCCGCGTTCGGGGGAACGCGCAGCGGATCGGGTCGCAGCTCCGCGAAGCGCGCGAGCGCCCGGTCGAGCTGATCGCCGTCGTAGATGTCCGCGCGCGCGATCCGCTTGCTTTCGTCGAGCTCCAGCACGGCGACGAGCGGGAGCTCGTAGCGTCCGCCCTCGCGCGTGCCCTCCCACACGCCCACGGTGCAGAATCCGCGCGCATTCGAGCGGAAGTGGTCGACCCGGTAGCGCGAGTCCGGCGCGAGCTCGCCCAGCACCCGGAAGTTCTCCACCCACGCCGCCGCGCCGCGCGTCGTGCCGAGCACCGCCAGCGGCCGGTGATCGCGCTCGATCAGCCCCGGCGCGCAGAGCGCGAGCACGGGCTCCCAGTCGTGCGTTTCGGCGGCGCGCGCGAACGTGCGCATGATGGTCCGATACAGGCCGTGAGCCCGGTCGTCGCCGGTCTCGAAGCGCGCGTCGAGCTCGGACCGGGCGGCGTCCACGTCGCCGGCATCGAAGCGGACGTAGGCGATCGCCTCGCCGTCGGCGTTCGTCTCGTGGAGCATCAATGACTCGATCTCGCTCCGTCCGATCGCGCCGTCGGCCGCCTCGATGCGCAACCGCGAGAGCGACAGCCGATGGCCGCGCGTCGCGAGCAGCTCCGCCTCGACTCGCGTCGACTCCATCTCGCCGAGCTCTCGGGCGAACGCGATGCTCTGCTCCCGGTCGAGCTCGAGCTGCACCATGCTGCGCCGGTCCGACTGGCGGAAGTCCGGCGCGAGAATCCGCGAGAATCGGTCCCAATCGTGGGCCGACCACGCGGCCATCGACTGGTCGAGCGCGCCCGTCGCGGCGTTGGCGAAGGGATGCCGCGCGAGCGCGGCAGTGGCCCTCAGCTCGTCGAAGCGCGCGAACGCGGCGTCCACTCGTTCGAGGTCGAAGAGGTCGATGCGGCATACCTTGCCTTGCGCATCGAGCTCGGTGACCCGTACGAACGAGAGCTCGAACGCGCCACCCTCTCGCGTGCCGAAGAGCAGGCTCGCCTGAAGGCGGCCGCGCTCGCAAGTCCTGACGTGGTCGTTTCGCCAGCGCGCGTCCGGCGCAAGCTCGACGAGCACCTGCTGAGTGCGCATCCACGCGGCGACGCCGTTCAGTGTTCCCCAGCCGAGCAGCCGGTGGTCGTGGCAAACGAGCTCGCGAGCGCACTCGGCGCCAAGAGCGTCCCAGTCGCGAGCCGCGAGCGCGCGACTCCACGCGGTCAGCGACGCCAGCGCACCCGGATGATCGGCGGCTTCCTCTGCCGCGAAGCGTGCGTCGAGCTCGGCGTACGCGGCGTCGCGGTCGTCCTGGTCGAAGAGCACGATGGCGAGGATGCGGCCCGCGCGGTCCACCTCGTGGAGCGCGAAGTGGTCGTCCATCGCGAGCGGGCCGCCCCCGTGCGCGACCTCGCCCTCGAAGCGGTGGAGGTTCAGCGACAGTCGCTCGCCCCGTGTGGCGAGGAGCTTGCTGGTGAAGCGGCTCGCGGGCACGTCGAACAGGACGCGGAACTGCTCCAGCCACACCTCGAGCCCGCAGGTGTTGCGCGTCATGCGGCGCCGCTCATCGAAGACCAACTCCGGCGCCACGCAGGCCAGGGCGCCGTCCCAGTCGCGCGCATTGAAGTGAGCGAAGAGCGTGCGGTCGGCGCGCGCGGCCGCGTTCTCGAAGGGCGACGGCGCGGGATCGGCGGCTCGCAGCTCGTCGAAGCGCGCCTTCGCGGCATCGATCTGGTTCGGGTCGTAGAGATCGATGCGGCGCACCGTGCCGTGCGCATCGAGCTCGTTGACGCGCAGGAACGGAATCTCGAAGAGACCGCCGTCGCGCGTGCCGGAGAGCAGGATCGACTGGAAGTTGCCGCGCCCGCAGATCGCGACGTGGCGCTGGCGATAGCGGAAGTCCGGAGCCAGATCGGCGAGCGCCCGTTGCGTGTCGATGAAGGCGGCGGCCCCGCGCAAGGTTCCCCAGCCGAGCAAGCGGTGGTCGTGACAGACGAGCTCGGGAGCGTAGCCAGCGCTGACGGCGGCCCAGTCGCGCGCCAGGTGCGCGCGGCTCATCGATCGCATCGAGGCACGTGCTTGCGCGTGCGCAGCGCCCTCGCCCGCGTCGAAGCGCGCGTCGAGCTCGGTCCATGCGGCGTCGTGGTCGCCCGGCGCGAAGAGCACGACCGCGACGATGCGCCCTGCGCGATCGACCTCGTAGAGCGCCAGGTGGTCGTCGAGCGCCAGCGGACCGCCTCCGTCGGCCACTTCGCCGTCGAAGCGGGTCTGGTGCAGTGAAAGGTACTCGCCACGCGTCCCGAGGAGCCGCGTCGTGAAGCGCGCGCCCGGCACGTCGAAGAGCCCGCGTAGGAAGGTCTGCCAGCCGGGCGCGTCCGCCGTGACGCGACGCAGCGGCTGGCGGTCGTCGAACACGAGCTCCGGCGCCGCGCAAGCCACGACGCCCGCCCAGTCCTTCGTGTGGAAGCAGCCCATCAGCGCGCGCTCGGTCCGCGCTGCCGCGTTCTCGAACGGATCTAGCGCAGGCTCGGTTTCGAACCCGCCGACGAGCGCGTCGAAGCGCGCCAGCGCCTCGGACTCCTGCGCGACGTCGAAGAGCTCGGTTCGCGCGATGCGGCCGTCGGGTCCGAACACGGACAGCACGATCAGGCTGCGCTCGAACGCACCCCCGCTGGCGCGCGCGCTGCCGGTGCTCGTGCTGCGCCGGAGCAGTGCGTGGCTGCTCAACGCGAGCACCGCATCGACGCGAACGTCCACCGTGTCCGTGAGCTCGTGCCAGGCGGCGAAGCCGCGCTGCGGCGCTTCGGCTCCGACGGGCTCGTGGCCGACCAGACGGTGGTCGACGGCTTGGAAGTCGGCCGTGACCGACACCGCGAAGTCCTGCTCGACCGAGGACGTCACCATGGCTGTGACCGCGCGCGCCGTCGCGCGGGCGCGATCGCGCGCGGGGCCGTCGGGCAGGATCTCGGCGTAGCGGGCGAAGAGGCGCGCGATCGCGTCGCCCAGGTGTGCGGCGCTGAAGGCCTCGAGACCCTGGAAGCGACCGCGCGCGTCGACTTCGCTGACGACGAGGAACTCGAGCTCGTACGACGCGACGTCGAAGTGCTTCCCGTGCGTTTCTCCCCCCGACACCGAGACTCGCTCCAACGAAACGAAGTCGCCAAGCGTTGCAAGCGGTGTGTGATCCCAGCGCGCAGCGTCCGCGCGCAGCATCCAGCCAATCGTTCGGGCCTCGTCGGCTCGTCCATAGCTGACGCCGTTCTGGTGGTCGACCACGACCAGCGATTCGGCGAGGAGCGCGTCGATCGCGCCGGCGTCGCGCGCAGCGACTGCCGAGGCGAAGCGCATCATCGCTGCGATCGCCGCGTTCGGGCGCCAGGCGCGCGCGCTCGCTGATGCCGTGAGCGCGTCGAAGCGCGCGAGCGCCTCCGCGTCGTGCTCCGCCTCGAACTGCTGCCAGCTCGACAGCAGGCCGGCGGAGTCGAACGCGAAGAGCTGACACAGCTTGCGCTCGAAGGCGCCGCCGCTCTCGACGTGCGTTCCGCGATTCGTCCAGCGCACGACGAGCGCGTCGGGCTCGAGCACGAGCACGTCGTCGATGTGCGCGCTGTCGTCGCGAGACAGCTCCATCATCGCGGAGATGGTCTCGATCACGGCTTCCGCGCCGTGCAGCATTCCGAAGCCGACGGTCCGCAGGTCCGAGAACTCGACGTCGGGCGCCAGAACCGAGGCGGTCCCTGCGAGGTCCGGCTGCCCGAGCATCACGCCGGCGGCTCGCGCGATCGCCGTCGCACGGGTGCGATCGCCCTCGCCGCAGTGAAGCTCCGCGTGACGTTCGTACAAGCGCGCGATGGCCGCGCCGAGATGATCAGCCGCGAAGATCTCGAAGCGCCGATACGGGCCGCCTCCGTCCACTTCGCCGACGACGATCTCCTCGAACTCCGCGTCTCCGAACGATGCTACCGACGCATGCTTGAGTCCCGAAACCGAGACCCAGTGGCGCCAGAGCTCGAGCGAGCCGCCGAGCGTCGCCAGGACCTCTCGTCGGTAGGCCGCGCGATCGGCTTGGAGCATCGACTTCCAGGTTGTGAGCTGCTCGCGGCGTCCGTACGTCACGCCGGTCGGGTGATGCACCACGACGCACGGATCGGCGAACTCGCGTTCGATCGCAGCGACGTCGCGCGTCGCAACCGCCGCTTCGAACCGCGCGCCGGCCGCGGTCGCCCGATCCGCTCCTGGGTGACGATGCGCGCGTCGCGTAGCGTGGCTGCGCACTTCCGGCGGTGGCACCGCCGCAGCTCCTCGCGACCCCTCCGGCCGCGCGCGTTCGGCCAGCCGCGTCGCGCCCTTCGCCTCCCAGAGCTCCATCGCGCGACGCTCTTCGGTGTTGGCCTCGAGCGTCCGGCCGGCGGCGCGGAGCGCCGCGGCGAGCGCGAGACGCGCATCGGCATGATCGAGGAGAGCGTCGGTCGAGGCGGCGATCTCGACCGCGACGCTCGCCAGCGCGACCGCATCGACGGTCTCGCCCCGGCGCGCGAGCGCCTCCGCGCGCGCGCCGCGCCAGGCGATCGCCGCTTGCAGGTCGTCGCCGGCGAGCTTCTCGCTCTCGTGCGTGAGTGCTTCGGCTTCCTCCGCGCGGTCGAGCTGCAGGAGCGCGCGCGCGAGCAGCGCCGCCGCCCGCGCCGCGTCGATGCCCAGGCCGAGCTCGCGCAGGCCCTCGTAGGCCACGCGCAAGGCGCGCTCCGCGGCGGTCGCGTTGCCGTCGAGCAGGTCGATGCGCGCGGCGAAGACGTCCGCCTCGAGCAGGCGCTGGGTGATGCCGAGCTCTTCGACCATCTTTCGCGCGGAGCCGACCATGCGCCGGGAGGCGTCGGTGCGGCCCCGCAAGGCCTCGAGCACGCCCTGACACGCAAGTGCGACGGCCTCGACCGCGGGCGCGCCCTGCGTGATGCGCAGCACGCGCACGACGTCGAGGCAGCGGCCGCTCGCCCGCGTGACCGGGCTCGGGCCCCAAAGCGCGGCGAGGGGCGCGACTGCGAGCACGGTATTCGCGCGGCGACGGTCGCCCGCGCGCCGCGCGGCGGCGAGCGCGCGGTCGAGCGAGGCTTCGCACGCGCCGACCTTGCCCAGGCGCGCGAACGCCTGGGCGTGGACGAAGTGGGCCTTCGCCTCGCCGGCGACGTCGCCGAGCACCTCGAACTCGTGCGCCGCCCGCGCGACCGCCTCGGCCGCCGCGATCAGACCTTGTGGCTCGGTGAGCGAGGTGAGCTGGCCCGCGAAGCAGGTGTGCCAGGCGCGCAGTCGTGGATCGCTCGCCGCGAAGCGACCGAGCTCGTCGAGCGCCGCGGTGGCCGGTCCCACGTCGCCCGCGGCGAGCAGCGCCTCGCACCAGTCGAGCGCGAGCTCGGCGCGCGCGGAATCGCCGCGATCGAGTCGATCGAGCGCGCGACCCAGCAGTCCCGCCGCAAGCGACACGTCGTCGCGTGCGAGCGCGCGTCGGCCCGCGGCCGAGAGTCGCGCGGCCGCGCGTTCGCCGAGCACGCGGCCGTGCGGGTCGATCGGCCCGAGCTCGCGAAGGAACTGGTGCGCCTGCTCGAGGTGCCAGCCGATCGACTCGTCGTGCTCGAGCGAATCGCCGGCGCGCGCCTCGATCCAGTCGGCAAAGCGCGCGTGCTGCTCCGCGCGCGTGCCCTTGAGCACCCGCCGGTATGCGGCGTCGCGGATCAGCACGTGATGGAAGCGGAGAACGGGCTCCCCGAAGAACCAGCCGCTGTCGCGCTCGATCAGCTCCGCGCGGCGAAGCGACTCGAGCCGCGCGTCGAGATCGGTCACCTCTCGCGCCAGCAGGTCGGCGACGGCGTTCCGCGAGAAGTGGCGGCCGATCACCGCGGCGCGCTCCAGCACGACGCGCTCCTCAGGGCGAAGCCGCTCGATGCGCGCGGCGAGCAGGGCGTGGATCGTCGGCGGCATCTCGAGCGCCGCGAGCGCCGTACCGGCGGTCCAGCGATCGCCTTCGCGCCGGAGCGCCCCCTCGTGCACGAGCATGCGCACGAGCTCCCCGACGAAGAGGGGGTTGCCCTCGCTCGTCGCGAGCACCTTGGCCGCGACGGCCGCAGGGAGATCGGCCGCGCCGATCACGTTCGCGGCCAGCCGCATGGCCGCGCCGGCGTCGAGACCCGCGAGCGTGATGACCTCCGACACGATTCCGCCAGGCATCGTCAGGCTCGAACGCATCTCGCGCAGCTCCGGTCGCGCGCCGACCAGAACCAGCAGCGGCACGCCGCTGCCCCACTGCACCAGGTGCTCGACCAGATCGAGCAGAAGCGGCTCGGCCCAGTGCAGGTCGTCGATCACGAGCACGACCGGCTTCGTCGCGGCGAGCGCCGAGAGCAGACGCCGCACGACGAAGAAGGTCTCCTCCGGCGAAGCGGGCGATCCGGCGAGAAGCGCGTGGACTCCGTCGAGAATCCGCGCGCGGTCGGTGTCTCCGCTCGGTACGGTCGCGTCCAGATCCGGCAATGCACGCAGTGCATCCGCGAGCGGTGCGAAGCTCGCGCCGCCGGACGCGTCGCAGTGCGCGCGAATCACGGTCGCCTCGCCGCCGAGTCGGCGCGCGACCTCGTCGATCAGGCGCGACTTGCCGAGCCCGGGCGAGCCGAGCAGCACGGCGAGCCCGGCCGCGGGCTTCGCGACGGCCGTCTCGTAGACCGCGCCGATCCGCGCCAGCTCGTCGTCGCGGCCGACGAACGGAGAAGCCGCCGCGCCCGCCGGGCGCTCGAGCGACATCACGCGATACGCCTTCACGGCCTCCGTACGGCCCTTCAGCGCGAAGCTCCCGAGCAGCTCGAGCGTGACGAGCGTCCCGACCAGGGCATGCGTCGACTCGCCGATCACCACCTCGCCGTCGCGGCCCTGCTCCTGCAGGCGCGCCGCGACGTTCACCGGATCGCCGATGATCTCGGTCGCATCGTTGGCGACGACCTCGCCCGTGTTCACCGAGACGCGCAGCCCGGTCTTGCCGACGGCGCCCTGCACCCGCTCCGCGAGTGCGCGGAAGGCCTCCTGCATCGCGACCGCCGCCCGCACCGCGCGGATCGCGTCGTCCTCGGCAACGCGCGGAATGCCGAAGACCGCCTTCACGCCGTCGCCGAGGAACTGCGTGACGGTTCCGCCGTGCGACTCGA
>CAZMKX010000040.1:8964-12464 GCA_964566375.1 uncultured Myxococcales bacterium | reverse complement strand
GACGTGAGCCGCGACAGGCTCGCGATCTCGACGGGCGTGCCCGCGAAGCGCTCCTTCAGCGTCTCGGTGTGCTGCTGACACAGGACCGTGGTGGGAACGAGGAACGCGACCTGTCGGCCGTCCATGGCGCACAGATACGCCGCGCGGCAGGCGACCTCGGTCTTGCCGAAGCCGACGTCGCCGCACACCAGCCGGTCCATCGGCCTGCGACGCTGCATGTCGCGCAGCACGTCGTCGGTGGCCTTGCGCTGGTCGGGCGTGTCGTCCCAGCGGAAGCGCGCCTCGAACTCCTCGTACGCGGCGTCGGGCGCGGGGAACGCGTGACCCTCGAGCGTCTCGCGCGCCGCGACGACCGCGAGCAGCTGCTCGGCCATGTCCTGCACCGCGCGGCGCACGCGCCCCTTCGTGCGCGCCCATCCGGTTCCGCCGAGTCGGTCGAGCGACGGGCTCGCATCCTCGGCCGACGCGTAGCGCTGCACCTGTCCGAGCCGCGACACGGGCACGTAGAGCTTGTCGCCCTTCTCGTACAGCAGCAGCAGGAACTCCTGCTCGCCTCCCAACACCGAAATGCGTACGAGACCACCGAAGCGCCCGATGCCGTGCTCGGCGTGCACCAGGAAGTCGCCCTCCTGGATCTGCGCCAGCCGCTCGATCGCGTTGGTCTGGCGCGTGACGCGAACGGCGCGGCGCTGCTGGCGCTGGCCGAAGACGTTCTGCTCGGTGAGCACCACGAGCCCGTCGTCGGGCAGCTCGAAGCCGTCGGCGAGCGGCGCGACCGCGACGTCGATCTCGCCGGGCTTCGGAAGCTCTGCGAACGCGTGGCCGCGCGCGACGGCGAGGGCGAGGCCGTAGTCCGACAGGATGTCGACGAGCCGGTCCGCCGCCGACGGAGACGCGCAGGTGATGCGGACCCGCCGGCCCTGCGCGCGCCAGTCCGCGAGGCGACGCGTGAGGGGCTCGAGCGCGTGTCCGCTGCCGCGCTGGTCTTCGATCTCGCGGCGCAGCTCGCGGTGATCCGCGCCGCGCACGTCGAGCACCTCTTCGCGGATCAGCGGATCGGGCTGGCCCAGCGGATCGAGCAGGACCGGCCGTCTCTCGAGCAGCGCCTGCCAGGCCGAGTCGTCGGTCGTGTAGAGGGCGAGCGGCTCGCAGACCAGGCGGTCCTGTGCGCGCGCGTGCTCGTGTCCGCTGAAGATCTCGCCCACGTAGGCGAGCGCGCGCGTGCGGCCCGCGTCGGGGTCGTCGATCAGAACGCGCGTGCTCGGGGGCAGGTAGTCGAAGACCGTCTCGAGGCCGTCGTGCAGGAGGGCCTCCAGGTTCTCGACGCCCGGCGGAAGCGAACGGCGCGCGAACGCCTCGGTCACGCTGTAGATCTGGCTCTCCGGGAGCTTCTGCTCGCGGCCTCGCCGGCGCACCTCGTCGACCAGCGCGTCGATGTCGTTCGGCAGGCGATAGGCGCGCGGCGGAATCGCGACGACCGAGTCGAGCTCTCCCTCCGAGCGCTGCGTGGTCGGGTCGAAGCGGCGCAGCGATCCGATCGCATCGAAGTCGAACTCGATCCGCACCGGCCGGTCGAGCTGGGGCGGGAACAGGTCGACGATTCCGCCCCGCGCGCCGACCTCGCCCCGCTCCTCGACCAGGCTCGTGCGCTGGTATCCGGCCTGGGCGAGCACCTCGACCAGGGCGTCCCGGTCGACCGACATGCCCCGCTCGAGGTGTGTCACCCGGCTGCGCAGCTCGGCGCGCGGGGGCACCCGGCGCAGCAACGCCGACCACGGCGCCACTACCGTGAGGCGGGTCTCGGGACCAGCCGAGAGCAGGGCGTAGAGCAGGCTCATTCGCCGCGCCTCGATCTCGGGGTGGCTCGAGAAGCGGTCGTACGGGGGCACGTCGTACCGGGGCAGGAGCCGGACTTCGGTCTCGGGCGAGAAGGCGCGAAGCGAGGCGGCGAACGCCTCGGCGCGGCTGGAAGAGGGCGCCACGACCAGGATCGGGCCCGGATACGACGCGCGAAGCGCCGACGTCAGCCACGCGCCCGCAGAGCCCCGCATACGCCCGAGGCGCAGGGGAAGGCTCGGGCTCGTCGCCCGCTCGACCAGTTCCTGGATCTTCAGTGGAGGGCTCGCGCGAACATGGAAAGGCCCCCCACCCGGGAATCTCCCGGGGGGTGGGTGGGCCCTTCGCTGGGCGCCGCCAGTATAGGAAAGGGTTGGGCAGCTGAGAGGGCCCTGCTATGATGCGCGGCCCTCGCCGATGGAGCCCTCCCGATGAGCCTCGAACTGATTGGCCGCAAGCTCGGAATGACCCAGATCTTCACCGAGGACGGCGACCGCATCCCCGTCACCGTGATCGAGGCGGGACCGTGCACGGTCGTGCAGAAGAAGACCGACGACCGCGACGGATACACCGCGCTGCAGATCGGCTTCGGCGACAAGCGTGCCAAGAACACGCCGAAGGCCAT
Source organism: uncultured Myxococcales bacterium (assembly GCA_964566375.1). Taxonomy (GTDB): domain Bacteria; phylum Myxococcota_A; class UBA9160; order SZUA-336; family SZUA-336; genus VGRW01. The sequence continues at coordinate 10,003 of CAZMKX010000040.1, read as the reverse complement.
GCAGGGCCATTTCGCCAAGGCGAGCTCGGGCCCGAAGCGGGTTCTGGTCGAGGTGAAGGTGGAAGCCAAGGACCTCGACGGCTACCAGCTCGGCCAACAGCTCACCTGCGAGGGCGAGGGCTACCAGGTCGGCCAGCGCGTCGACGTGATCGGCACCAGCATCGGCCGCGGCTTCACGGGCGTCGTCAAGCGCCACAACTTCCCGACCCGCAGCATCTCGCACGGCAACCACGAGTCCTTCCGCCACGGCGGCTCGATGTCCGCGGGCACGTTCCCCGGCCGCATCCGCCCGGGCCTGCGCATGGCGGGCCACTACGGCGACGCCCGCGTGACTCAGCTCAACCTGAAGGTCGAGCGCATCGAGCCGGAGAAGAACCTGATCTACGTCCGCGGCGCGGTGCCCGGCCACCCCAACGCGTTCGTTCGCATCCGCCCCACCGTCAAGAGCTGACCGAAACGGCTCGGTACGACCGCAAGGACGGCTTCTACCGCAAGGCCAAGGAAGAGGGCCTGCGCTCGCGCGCGGCGTTCAAGCTCGAGGACCTGCTGCGGCGCGCGCCCAAGCTCGGGCGCGGCGCGGCGGTGATCGACCTCGGCTGCTGGCCGGGCAGCTGGCTGCAGATCCTCTCCGAGCGCGTCGGCCCCGAGGGACGTGTGGTCGGCGTGGATCTCGAGCCGACCGACGCGGTCGCGGCCAACGTGGCAGTCCTCGCGCTCGACATGACCGAGCCCGAATCGCCGGAGCGCATCGCGGCCGAGCTCGGCCGGCCGGCCGACGCAGTTCTGTGTGATGCCGCGCCGAAGCTCACCGGCATTCGCGACGTGGATCTCGCCGCGATCGAGGAGATCTACACCGCGGCGCTCGCGATCGCGCGCGTCGCGCTGAAACCCGCCGGCTTCCTGATCGTGAAGGGCTTCCCCGGCCAGGAGAGCGATCTGTTCCGCAAGGAGCTGCGCCGGGTCTTCGCCAAGGTCGACGAGATCCGGCCCGAGGCGAAGCGCGCGAGCTCGAAGGAGTTCTACTGGGTGGCGAGCGGCC
>CAZMKX010000040.1:0-8864 GCA_964566375.1 uncultured Myxococcales bacterium | reverse complement strand
CGGCCCGAGGCGAAGCGCGCGAGCTCGAAGGAGTTCTACTGGGTGGCGAGCGGCCGGCGCCCCTGACGGCGCCGGGAAGCGCTACGGGCCGGGCTCGGGGAACGGATCCGGGCTGGGCACGCCCTGGCGGATCACCTCGGAGAAGTCGGGCCGCTCCCCCGCTTCCTTGGCCCGCTCGTCGATGTAGGCGAGCTTCCGCAGCTCCTCGAACGGGACGCGGTTGTCGAGCGAGCCGCGCTCGTACAAGAGCTCCGGCAGGTAGCCGTTCACGAGCAGGCGCCAGTCGACGGGCGGGCCATCGGGAACGACGTGTCGCACGTGCCGCTGGATGCTCGTCGTGCAGTTGTCGAGCAGCGCGTTGTACCAGTCGGGGTCGTCGACGAGGCCGTTGATGCTCGCGATGTAGTCGAGCAGCAGCGCGCGCGCGGTCGATCGCGGGGCGCGCAGCTCGTACAGGTAGACGTCCTCGCCGCGGAAGTTCGCCCGCACGCCCACGACGTCCCGCTCGTCCGCCACCGCGTAGTAGATCGGGTACTGGCGGAAGAAGCCCGCGACCGTCGAATACTGCTGGCTCTTCGTCTTGCGCACCTCGATCGAGATCGCGAGGTGCTGACCGTCGGAGAAGTCCCAGCTCATGATCGTGTGCGCGATCGCGGGCGAGCCCCAGTAGGAGAAGAACATGTCGAGCCCTTCGAGCTTCGACAGATCGTAGGTCCGCGTCTCCCAGTTCGGGGTGAAGTCGGTCTCGCTGCGCCAGGTGAAGTTGCGCACGTTGCGGACCGTGAGCAGGTCGCCCTCGAGCGTCGCGGAAGCGAGCTGTGACACGTCCGGCTGCCAGTCGCCGGTGTTGGACGGCTGGAGCGAGAAGATCCAGAGCTGCACCATCGCGAACGCGACGAACGCGACGCTGGCACCGCGTGCGAGCGGCTGCAGCGCGAAGAGCACGCCCGACGCGACCGCCACGAACGCGATCGCGATCCACTGGGTGACGGCGCTCGGGCCGCCGGGCAGGTTGTAGTACAGGCCGATGCCCGCCCAGCAGAGTGCGAGCGCGAGCACGAGGCGGGCCAGGAAACGAAGCAGCCCGCTCACGTCGTGGCCTTCGTCGCGTGGCCGCGCAGGCGGAACGAGAGTACGACCAGCGCTCCGCCCATCAAGAGCGCCCAGACGCCGAGCCAGATCACCAGCACGAGCGCACCGGCCTCGGGCGCGGCGATCAGCAGGAAGGCCAGCACGATCGAGGCGATCCCGGAGAGCGCGAGCCAGAACTCTCCTTTGATCTCCTTGCGCAGGCGGATGGCGGAGACGACCTCGAGAACGCCCGTCACCAGCGCCCAGGCCGCGACGAACAGCACGAGCGCCACGGCGGTGATCGCGGGCGCACGCAGCGTGAGCGCGCCGAACGCGATTCCGATTCCGCCTTGCAGGAGGAGCAGCAGCCAGTCCTCGTGGTCCTTCCGGCCAGCGATCGCGGCGAAAGCCGTGAACGTCCCGGCCACCAGCGCGTAGGCGCCGAAGAAGATCACCAGCGTCTCGATCGTGAGTCCAGGCCAGGCGAGCGCGGCGACACCGAACAGGATCGCCCAGATACCCCGGAGGAGGACGAGCCACCAGTACTTCGACAGGACAGCGAGCACGCAACCCCCCTTTCGAGCGGCGGACGTCGGCTCAGAACGAGAGCGTCGCCTCGATGTAGGCGTAGCTCGCATCCCTTCCGTCGAACGCCTGGTCGATCATGCCACAGCCGAAGACATGGGCGTAGTAGCCGGAGAGCGTCAGGTGCTCGTGGGCGCGCACGCTCACGGAGAGATCGAGCATCGTGCCGATTCCCCTCCGGCCGCCGGTCGCCGTGCCGGAGTAGCCGAACGCCGAGTTGCTCGTGGCGCCGCCGCCCGCGTAGAGCAGATCCTCGCGCTCGGTCACGCGCAGCCAGTGAGCGGTCGCGAGCACACTCACGATCGGGTGCGGAGTCAGAATCAGCTGCGCGAACAGATCGCGGTTGTTCATCAGGTTGTAGAAGGGGAACTGGGCGTAGAGCCGCGCGGTGGGCAGGACCTGGAAGAAGCTCTCGTGCCGGTCGTCGTTCGGGTCCCCGTCCCCGGAGCTCTGATCGAGACCGGCGCGAAGCCACGGCTGCGCCCAGACGTCGGGCAGCTGATAGCCGAGCTCGAGCGCGTAGGCCCAGGCGTCGTGGCCCTGGCTCTGCCAGTCACCGTACTGCGTCACCGCCCAGGCGAGCAGGTCGAGCTTGCCGGGTCCGAGCGCGACCACGTGCGTGAGGTTCGCGCCGAGCGTGTAGATCTCGAGGTCGCCGTCGTCGGCCTGGCGAACCGCGGGCGGTCGGTTGTCGACGGGAACCAGATCGCGCCGATCGCGATACCACAGACCGAAGAGCCGCCCGCTCGTGCCCGGCAGTTTCTCGAGCGCCTTCAGGTTCGCCGACACGCCCGCGATGCCGATTTCGAGCTCGCGGTTCGCGTTGATCTCGAAGCCACCCCACGTCGGCACGAAGCCGAACGCCGTCACGTTCACGGCCGCGTCGTCGTAGCCGAGCTGCGCCCCGTCGAAGCTGCGCCCCACGTGCGTGTAGTCGAACGGCCCGACGAGCCGTTCGGCGATGCGGTTCTTCTGCAGCCACAGGAGCGTCGAATCCTCGACCGGGGCCTCGAGACCCTCGCGAAACAGCTGGCGGCCGGCCTGGACGAACGTGCCGCTCGCGCCGAACGGGCGCTTCCAGCGCAGCCACGCGTTGCGCAGGATGCCCTTCTCCTGATTCACCTGCGGAGTGTTCGCGAAGTAGCTTCCGCCGGGTCCCGGGGCGTTCTCCGGCAGGCTGGTGATCAGCGAGTTCTGGTACTGCACGAAGATCTCGAGGGGATCGCGCAGCACCCGCACGCCCGCCTGGAAGCGGTTCGCGAAGAAGCCGTAGTCGTGGTTGCGAATCGCGGAGTCGGGCGCGGTCCGGAACCACTCGACTCGCTCGTAGCGCAGCCGATCCGAGAGCTCGAGGCGGACGACCGAGTCGAACGGCCCGGGGGTCTCCAGCTGCGCACGCGCGGCGCCCGCGGCGAGAAGCACGGCGAGCGCCACCAGCACTCTCATGATCGCAATCTACCAGAGCGCGTCTCCGGCGCTCAGCGCAGGACCCAGGCGAAGCTCGCCCGCAGCGCGTCGCGACCGCCCTTCTCGAGCACGTCCCCGTGCGCCACCGTCACGCGGTCGAAGTCCCAGGCGAGCAGGCGCTCGATCGATGCGCGCAGGCGCTCGCGGTCCTTCGTCATCGCATAGCGGAAGATGCGAGACGGCCCGAACCGGTCCCAGGCACCGTTCACCCGCATGAACAGGCGCGTGAACCGGCTGCTGGAGCGGCGCACGTTGAAGCACAGATCGAGACACAGAAGAGTGTTGCTCGCGCGGTGCAGGAAGACGACCTCCCCGAGAGCGGGCGTGCCTTCGACCAGGAGCTGGTCGAGCTGGCCCGCCCAGAGCGCGGGTGGCTTTTCGTCGAGGACCTCGTCGACGCGCGCGCTTCCGAGCTTCTCACGCAGCCCCGGCGCCGCGAACACACGCGCGTGCGGGAACGCGCGCGCGGCGTCGGCCAGGAAGAGGTGGTGCAGGAGGTTCGGCGCGACGATCGCGCGCACCGGGCCGATCGCCCCGATCTCGCCCTTCAGGCCCGCGGTCAGCGGGCCGGGCGCATGCACCACGAGGCCGCCGTCGGCGAGCCGGACGACGCACGTACGCGCACCGAGCTCGAGCCCGCCCGCGTGGAGCGGCTGCTCGATCGCCCACAGGTCGCGGTCGAGGCGGCGGAGCCCGGTTTCGCCCATCGCCCCCGGATGGTACGCTGCCCGTACTTTTTGATCAATCAGGTTGACTAGTTTGGGAACGCGCAGGCGGGCGTCGGACGAGGTGGCGGAGATCGAGGCGTCCAAGCGCGTCAGCGCAGGACACCTGCTGCTGAAGGCCGCGCGGCTCGTGAACGAGCGCGCGATCGCGCGAATCCGTGCCGAGTCGAACCCGGACCTCCGCACGCCACACACCGCCCTGCTGCCGCACATCGACTTCGCGGGCACTCGGCTCACCGAGCTCGCCGCGCGCGTCGGCACCAGCAAGCAGGCCGTGGGCGAGCTCGTGACAGAGCTCGAGGCGATGGGCATGGTGAGCCGCGAGGTCGACCCGGCGGACGCCCGCGCGCGACTGGTGCGCTTCACCGCGCGCGGACGCCGCGCGCTGCTGCACGGGCTGTCGGTGCTGTCGGAGATCGAGTCCGAGCTCGCCGACGAGCTCGGACGCGCCACGCTCGACCGGTTGCGTGGGGATCTGGGAAAGCTGATCGAAGCAATGGAGGGCCGGAGATGAGCCTGACTCGGGCCGAGGACGAGCGCGATCTCGAGCTCCGCTCCGGCGCGATCCGGATTCGCGTCGCCGGCGCGGGACGGCCGTTCGTCTGGACCCACGGCTTCACCGGCTCGATGGCGTTGGAGGACGCGCTCGGCACGTCGGCGCTGCTTCGGGACCTCCCCGGAATCGAGCTCGTCCGCTACGACGCGCGCGGCCACGGGCGGTCCGCCGCAGGCCGCGACGAGGCGTCGAGCGCGTGGTCCGCGCTCGGCGCCGATCTGCTGGAGCTGCGCGAGCGCCTCGCGCTCGCGCATCCGTTCGCGGGTGGCGCGTCGATGGGCGTCGCGACGACGCTGCACGCGGCGATGCGCGAGCCCGGGCGCTTCGCTGCGCTCGTCCTGGTCATGCCGCCGACCGCGTGGGAGACCCGCAAGGCGCAGGCCGATCTCTACCGCGGTGGCGCGGCACTCGTGGAATCGCGCGGGGTCGCGGGCTACGTCGATGCGATGCGCGCGGCGTTCCGTGCGCGCCCGATTCCCGGTTTCGACGAGGCGATGCAGGAGACGATGCTCGACGGCCTGCGCGCGAAGACCGCGGTCGAGCTCGCGCGGCTGCTTCGCGGCGCGGCGATCAGCGACTTGCCGAGCGCCGAGGCGTTGTCGACGCTCGCGATCCCCACGCTGCTGCTCCCGATCCGGGACGACCCCGGTCATCCGCTCTCGACGGCGGAGCGGCTCGCGGCAGTGATGCCGCGGGCGGAGCTGCGTGTGCTGCGCGATGCCGCGGAGCTCGTGCGCTCGCGCGACCTCGTCGCGCAGTTCCTCGCGCGCGCGGGCTAGAACCCTAGTCCGCGTCGCTCTCCGGCTCGGGAACGGTGCGCTCGCCGGGCTCGCCGTACTCGGCGTAGAACTCCCGCTTCCACGCGACGAAACGCGAGGCCACGATCGCCTCGCGCATTTCGCCCATCAGCCGCTGGTAGAAGCGCACGTTGTGGATGGCGCCGAGGATCGCGGCGAGGATCTCGTTCGCCGCGTAGAGGTGGTGCACGTAGGCGCGCGTGAAGGTCTTGCAGGCGTAGCAGTCGCAGCTCGTATCGATCGGATACATGTCGCGGCGATAGCGGCGGTGGTTCATGCGGATCCGGCCACGGCGCGTGAACAGCGTCGCCGACCGCGCGTAGCGCGTCGGAATCACGCAGTCGAACATGTCCATGCCGCGCTCGACCGACTCGACCAGATCCTCGGGCAGGCCCACGCCCATCAAGTAGCGCGGCTTGGCTTCGGGCAGGACCGGCGCGGTGATCGAGACGATTCGCTTCAACTCCTCGATTCCCTCGCCCACCGAGACGCCGCCGATCGCGTAGCCCGGGGCGTCGAAGGCGATCGTCTCGCGCGCCGAGAGCCGGCGAAGCTCGGGGTACACCGAGCCTTGCACGATCGGAAAGAGTGCCTGCGAGGACGAGCCGTGCGCCGTGACGCAGCGCGCGAGCCAGGCCAGCGAGTTCTCGACGCCACGCCGCGCGAGCTCCGGCGTCGCGGGATACTCGGTGCACTCGTCGAACGCCATGATGATGTCGGCGCCGAGCGCATGCTGGATCTCGATCGAACGCTCCGGCGTCAGCATCACCTTGGAGCCGTCGATCTCGTTGCGGAAGCGCACGCCCTCGGGCGTGATCTCCTTGTGCTTCAGGCTGAAGACCTGAAAGCCTCCCGAGTCGGTCAGGATCGGCCCATCCCAGGCCATGAACGCGTGCAGGCCGCCGGCCTTCTTCACCAGGTCCGGCCCGGGCCGCAGCAGCAGGTGGTAGGTGTTCGCGAGCACGATTCGCGCGCCCGTCGCTTCGACCTGCGCGGGCGTCATCGCGCGCACGGCGGCGTGGGTGCCGACGGGCATGAAGACGGGAGTCGGAACCTCGCCGTGCTCCGTGAAGAGGCGTCCGGCGCGGGCTGCGCAGTCGCGGTCCGTCGCCTCGAGGGCGAAGCGGATCACGGCTCGCGGACGAAGAGCTTCGAACGGCCGACGATGCGCTCGGGCAGGATCCGTACCGCGCGCTCGGGATCGGCCACCGCGCGGCCGAGTCGCCAGGCCTCGACGCCCGTACCGCGCAGCGCCGCCAGCGTGCGCTCGACGTCGGACTCCGACACGACCACGGTCAGCCCGACGCCCATGTTGAAGACCGTCGCCATCTCGGCGGCGTCGAGCTCGCCGAGCTTGCGGATCAGCGCGAAGATCGGCGGTGCCGGCGGCAGGAAGTCGATCTCGAAGCCGACGGGCGCCTCGATCCGGCGGATGTTCAGGAAGCCGTCCCCGGTGATGTGCGCCAGCGCGCGCGGTGCGATGCCCGCCTTCGCGAGCGCCTCCACCTGCGCGACATAGATCCGTGTCGGCTTGAGGAGCTCCTCGCCGAGGGTGGTGCCGAGCTCGGCGACGTACTCCTCGAAGCCGAGCTTCCGCTGCAGGACCTGACGTGCGAGCGACAGCCCGTTGGAGTGCACGCCGCTCGAGGCCACGCCGATCAGCGCGTCGCCGGGCCGCACCTTCGACCCGTCGATCAGTCCGCCGTCGGGAACGATCCCCACCGCCATGCCGACCAGATCGAGGCCGCTGCCCTCGCGCGCGCCGCGGAGCATGGCGGGGATCACGGCGGTCTCGCCGCCGACGATCGAAACTCCCGCCTGGCGGGCGCCCTCGCAGAGACCCTTGCCGAGCTCGCCGAAGACCTCCGGATCGCACTTCTCGACGGCGATGTAGTCGAGCATCGCGATCGGCTTCGCGCCGACGCAGAGCAGGTCGTTCACGTTCATCGCGACGCAGTCGATGCCGACCGTGTCGTAGCGTGCGAGCGCCTGCGCGACCAGCAGCTTCGTGCCGACGCCGTCGGTCGTGATCGCCAGGTGCAGGGGTCCGACGCGGATGACCGCGGCGAAGTGCCCGATGCCGATCTCGCTCGCGGCGCCGAACGCCTGCGTGGGCGAGATCTCCAGAATCAGCCGTGCCAGCGCGCGATCCGCCTCGCTGGTGTCGACGCCGCTGCGCGCGTACTCGCTCTGGCTCATTCGCGCCCCGCGATCCGACTGGGGATCAGGTGTTGGTGGATTCGCCGCGGCTGCGCCGCAGGCGAACGCGACGCGTCTTGGCGCGAAGGCGCGCGCGGTGGCGGGCGCTCTTCTTGCGGTTCTTGTGGGGGAGTTTGGCGCTCTTCTTCATGGCGCCGCGCAGCTTACAAGGGGAAGCGCGTCCCTGCCACAGGCCCGCTAGGATCCGGCCGTGCGCGCGCGAAGCGAACAGAAAGGCGAAAGATGACCGGGCGCGTGCGCGTGCGCCCGGGCGTGCCGGCCGCCGCGATGCGGCTGCTCGAAGGCGCGGGGCTCGAGGCCGAGGTCGGCCCGCTCGAGGTCACGGGCGCCGCCGCGCTGCTCTGCCTGCTCACCGATCGCATCGATTCCCGCTTTCTCGAAGGAGCGCGGCACCTGCGCATCGTCGCGAACATGGCCGTGGGCACCGACAACATCGATCTCGCGGCCGCCGCTCGCCTGGGAATCGCCGTCTCGAACACGCCGGACGTCCTCACCGACGCGACCGCGGACCTGACCTTCGCGCTGCTCCTGGCCGCCGCACGTCGGCTGGCCTGGGCGGACCGCTACGTGCGCGGCGGCGGATTCGTCGGCTGGAGCCCGGACGTGGGCATCGGCCTCGACGTCACCGGCCGGACGCTCGGGATCGTCGGTGCCGGGCGCATCGGCCGGGCGGTCGCAGAGCGCGCGAGGGGCTTTCGCATGCAGGTCCTCTTCCACGCGCGGAGCGGCGGCACCCCGCTCGACGAGCTGCTCGCGCGCAGCGACTTCGTCTCGCTGCACGTTCCGCTCTCGAACGAGACGCGCCACCTGATCGGCGCGCGCGAGCTCGCGCGCATGAAGAAGACCGCCGTGCTCGTGAACACCGCGCGCGGGCCGATCGTCGACGAGGCCGCGCTGGTTCAGGCCCTGCGGACCGGCCAGCTCGCCGCCGCCGGCCTCGACGTCTTCGAGCAAGAGCCCGCGCTCGCGCCGGGGCTGCGCGACCTGCCGCAGGTCGTGCTCGCGCCGCACGTCGGTAGCGCCACGGTCGCGACGCGCGAGCGAATGGCGGAGGTCGCCGCGGCGAACGTCGTCGCGGCGCTGCGCGGGGAGCCGGTACCGAATCGCGTGGTCTAGCGGGCGTCGGCCCGCGCGTCACAGGCCGCCGCACTCTCCCTGCGCTCCGAAGTAGCACGGCAGGGGGCAGGCGGCGCAGCGTGGCCCGGGCAGCTTGCCGTTCAGCGAGCGGAAGACCGACAGGTCGGGCGTTCCGATCAGGAGCGAGCTCTCGTCCAGATCGAAGATCGCGCAGGGTCGCGTAGCCAGCGTGCCGCAGGTGTCGGTCGTGCGGCCCTTGCCGTTGCTGGCGCGGAACTGCGCCAGGTCGCCGCTGCCGACGATCGAGCCGGCGACACCGGGGAACTTGGCGTCGCAGCGGTTCCCGTAGCCGTCGTGGTCGTCGTC
>CAZMKX010000039.1:0-12496 GCA_964566375.1 uncultured Myxococcales bacterium | reverse complement strand
GCCTGATCGCTGCCGAGCTGCGCGCCGAGCTGTACCAGTGGACCGACGAGCACGGCCAGGTCCACGTGACCGACGACGGCGCGAAGGTGCCCACGGGCAAGCCCGTCAGCCTCGAGCCCACGCGCGGGCGCGCGCTCGAGAAGGACGAGCTCGGCGCGAAGAAGGCAGGTGCCGCGCTCCAGACCGGAATGCCGACCCGCCCCGCGACCGACCGCGCCCTGACCGTCGAACGCGCGATGCCCAGGGTCGAGCCGGGGCGCGTACACGTCCTGCGCTTCGAGCGCGCCGGCCGCGAGATCAGCCTCGACGCCACGCTCGACGATCGCGTGGTCTGCAACTTCAAGGCAGACACCGGCGCGTCGCTCAACACGCTTCCACGCTGGGCCGCCGAGGAGCTCGGCATCGAGATCGACGAGGACACGCCGACGATCTCCGTCGTCGGCGTCTCCGGCCAGCCGATGCGCGTTCCCGTCGTGATGCTCCAGTCCGTGCGCATCGGCACCGTCTACGTCGAGAATCTCGAGATGGCGGTGCTCGACACGATGAGCTCCGGCCTGCTCGGGATGCCGTTCTTCAACCGATTCCGCGTGGCGATCGATCCCGCGGAAGGGGAGCTGCGCCTGACCGAGATCGACCCGGACGCGAGCGTCGGGATTTATGCGGGTCTCGGCGAGGCGTCCTGGCGCGAGCGCTTCGAGCAGCTCGAGGCGCAGCTCACCGCGATCCAGCGCGCGCGCGACTCCGTGCCGCCCGAGGCCGAGACCGCCGCGCAGAGCTACTTCGAGCGACTCGATCGTGAAGAGGCGAAGGTGCAGCGGCAGCTCGAGGAGCTCGAGGACCGCGCGCTCGCCGCCGGAGTTCCCGCCAGCTGGCGGTGAGAAGCGAAATCCACCGCGGGGAGAATGTGTTTCCTCGCCTCGTGCAATCCCGTCGGTGCACCCCGTTGTGCAGGGATCGCCGCAAGTCGCGACGCAGAACCGGGTATTCCCGCCCGAACGCTTCAGGAGATGCCTTGGCACCCGATTTGCTCAATGCCTCGCCCATGTCGCCGTTCCACAAGAAGATCCTCGAGGTGCTGGAAGGTCGGTACGGGGTGAGCCCCGGCTTTGCGGAGCAGTTCGTGCCGGTCTTCGAGCAGGTCGCCCAGAGCCGGCCCAGCTCCGACGACTGGGAGCAGCTGATGGAGTGCGTGGCGGCGGCGTATCGCACGCTCCCCCAGGTCGAGGACAAGGCGCTCCACGAGGCGCAGGTGCTCGTGGGCCAGTTCGTGACCGAGCTCAAGAAGATCGACGAGTCGCTGAAGGTGGTGAGCGTCTTCCTCGACCGGCTGCGGCGGCAGCTCGGCGCGCCCGAAGCGACGCGCGTCCTCCACTAGACCGTCGCGTCACCCCGAGGCGCAGGTCCCGTCGAGGTCGGCCGACGTGGAGCTTCCGGAGCGGATCCCGCTCCTGCCTGCGGTGCTGTCGTTCGCGCTGGGCATCGCGCTCGAGGATGTCCTCGCGCTCGCGCCCGCAGCTGCGCTCGGGCTCGCGAGCGTGGGCCTCTGGCTCTGGCGGCTGCGCGCGCGCGGCGTTCGGGCGCGCGCCGGCGAGGCGCTGCTCGGACTGGGCCTGGGCGCCTTCACGCTCGCGCTCCGCCTGCACGCGCCCGTGCCCGAGGTCGCGCAGGCGCCGGTGGTCCTGACCGCGCTCGAGGCGCCGACCGCGAGCGCGCGCGTGTGTCGCGTTCCGGTGTACGTGCACGGGCCGCGGCCGGGCCCGGCGCTCCTGCGCACGGACTCCGTGGACGCGTGCGCGTTGCTGCCGGGGGAGAGCGCGCTCGCACGTCTGCGCCTCGCGCGCGTGCGACCGGCGACGAACCCGGGCGCTCCGGACGTTGCGCGCCGGCTGGCGCGTCGCGGAGTCCGGCGGACGGCGCGCCTCGTGGACGGAGCGATCAGCCGTCTCGCGCCTCCACCGGTCGGGCCGGCAGCCGCCCTCGAGCGTGCACGCCGCGCGATCGGGGCGGCGCTTGATCCGACCGACGCGACCGCGCGGCGGAGCGGCGCGCTGCTCCGTGCGCTCGCGACCGCCGACACGAGCCGTCTCGACGAGCCGCTGCGCGACGTCTTCGCCGTCTCGGGCACGACGCATCTGCTGTCGGTCTCCGGCACGCACGTCGTCTTCGTCGTGTGGCTGGTGCAGCTCGCTGTCGCGGGCGCTCTGCGGTGCACACCCTGGCTTCCGCTGCTGCGCGCCGCACGTGCGGTCGGACTCCTGCTCGGCGTCGGGTCGGGGCTCGCCTACGCGGCGCTCTGCGGCCTGGGCGCACCGAGCCTGCGCGCCGCCGCAATGGCGTTCGCGGCCGGTCTCGCGCTTCTCGGCGGGCGGCGCGCCGCGGCCTGGAACGCGCTCGCGCTTGCCGCGCTGGCCGTGCTCGCGCTCGACCCCGGCGCGCTCTTCGACGCCTCCTTCCAGCTGTCGTTCGTCGCGGTTGCGGGGCTCCTGCTCTGGCGTCCGCCCGCGGGCCGACTGCGCGGCCCGCTTCACGTCTCCCTGGCGGCAGGGCTCGCGACGGCGCCGCTCGTCGCGGCCATCGGCGCGCCGCTGCCGCTCGGCTGGCTCGCCGCGAATGCGCTCGCCGTTCCGTACTTCTCGGCACTCGTCGTGCCGCTCGCGCTCGCTGCGGGCGTGCTCGGATCGGCCGCGCCCTGGCTCGGAGCGCTCGCGCACGTGGCGGCGGAGCTCGGCATTCGCGCGCTCGAGGGTTGCGCCAGCCCCGATCTGCTCGCGGGCGCGGGCGACCCGGTCGCGTTCGCGTGCGCGCTCGCGGCCTGCGGGTTCGGATTGCGCGCGTTCGCGTTCGGAAGGCGCGCCCTCGCGCTCGCGCTGCTCGGGGCTGCATCGCTGGCAGCGCTCCGCACCGTGCCCGCCGAGAACGCCGAGGTCGAGGCACCGACGCTGCTGGCGCTCGACGTCGGTCACGGCGACGCACTGCTCCTTCGCGCGGGGCGGCAAGCCTGGCTCGTGGACGCGGGCACGCGCTTCGCGGGCTTCGATGCGGGGCGCGCGATCGTCCGCCCGGCACTTCGCGCGGAAGGGGTCCGGAAGCTCGATGCGCTCATCGTCACGCACGCCGACCTCGATCATTCCGGCGGAGCGGAGGCGGTGCTCGGGGCCGTTCGCGTCGGCGAGCTCTGGCTCACGCGCGCGGGTCACTCCGCGAAGGGACTTCGACGGCTGCGCGTGACGGCCGCGCGACGGGGCGTGCCGATCCGCATCGTGGCAGCGGGCGACTCGTTCGAGACGAAGGCGCTGGCGCTGCGCGTGCTCTGGCCTCCCGCTGCGCTCGCGCCACCGACTTCGAACGCCAGCTCGCTCGTGATTCGCGCCGAGACCGCGGATGCCTGCGCGCTTCTCGCCGGAGACGCACCGGCCGAGGTGGAGCGCGCGCTCCTGCCGGCCCTCGAGCCGTGCGCGGTGCTGAAGCTCGGCCATCACGGCAGCGCGACCTCGAGCGATCCGCGCTTTCTCGACGCCGTTGGCGCGACGGTGGCGATCGCGAGCTCGGGCGATCGACCGCGCTCGCCGCTCCCGCACCCGCGAGTTCGGGCGCGGCTGCAGGCACGCTCGATCTCGCTCTGGTGGACGCGGCGAGACGGCGCGGTGCGCGTCGTGCTCGCCCGTCCCGGCCCGCTGGTCGCGCCATGGCTCGTGGCGCCGGCTCGCGAGGGAGCGCGCGCGATTGCTAGACTCGCGCCATGGCGAAGCGACCCGAAGGAATGAGCCTCGAGGAGTGGCACGCGCAGCGCAAAGCCTACTGGGCGCGCGTGAACCGCGTGATCAACGTCCTGATGCTGGTCGCCGTCGCGCTCCTGCTCTGGCGCTACCTCGCGAGCTGAGGCGGATCGCCCGCGAGCACGAAGCGGCGCACCGCTTCGGCCAGATCCCGCGCGACCGGCGTGCCGGACGGCACGCGATCGCGGTGTTTCTCGCCTTCTCCCGTGAGCACCAGGACCGCTCGGCAGCCCAGGTTCCGGCCGAGCGCGACGTCGAGGTCCTTGTCGCCGATCACCCAGCTGCGCGCGACGTCGATGCCGAGCTCCCGTGCCGCGCGCTCCGCGAGCGCCGTGCCGGGCTTCCGGCAGGCGCAGCCCGCGTCGGGCGCGTGCGGGCAGTGGTAGCAGCCGTCGAGGCGCGCGCCGTGCGCGGCGAAGTCGCGCAGCAGCAGGGACTCGAACGCCGCGTAGTCCGACGCGCTGAAGACCCCGCGCCCGATCCCCGACTGGTTCGTCAGCACCACCGCGCCGAAGCCGGCGCGGCGCAGCGCCGCGACCGCGCCGTACGCGCCGGGCAGGACGGCGTAGTCCTCCGGGCGGTGCGCGTACGCCCGGTCCTCGATCAGGGTTCCGTCGCGATCCAGAAACACGAACGGCCGCGCGCGCTCCTCCGTCACTTTCCGGTGTCTCCCGGGGCGCAGGCACCCGTGCGGTGCCCCGGATCGGCTTGGTGCGCGCGGATGAACGCGCCGAGGTCGCCGCCGAGCGCCGCGAGCTCGGCCTCGAAGCAGGGCAGCTCGCGCACATAGTCCTGCTGTGCGACGAGCCATGCGTTCGAGAGCGTTCGCTCCGGAAAGCGGGTGTAGCGGGTCGAGCGCCACGGCAGCGCGGGGAAGATCTCGCGCTGGTAGCGCGCGAAGATCGGTGCGCGCAGCGCGCGCGCCTGCTCGGGCGTGGGCCCGACGGCGTAGGCGGCTTCGAGCTCGGCGCGAAGTCCGCGCAGCATGGCCGCGAAGGTGAGCTCGTCGGCGAAGCCGGCTTCCGCGCGCGCGCGGCTCTCGGGCCGGTCCGCGTAGAACGAGACCGTGGCGTGATGCGCGACGAAGGTCGCGAGCGCCTCGTTGTAGGCGACGTCGCTCGCGACGAACACGGTCTGGTGTACGAGCTCGTGCAGGAAGGTGTCGACCACGATCTCGTCGGGCCAGACGAGCACGCCCCGCGGAACCGGATCGTCGAACCAGCCGAGCGTGCTGTAGAGCGGGGCGGGGCGCACGTAGGTGTCGAAGCCCTCTCCCGCGAGCCCGGCGGCGAAGTCGTCCGCGCGCTGCTTCTCGAAGTAGCCGCGGTACGAGACGTCGCCCGTGATCGGGAACCACCAGGTCAGCGCTTCGATCCGGTTCGCCGGCGCGGCCGTGACGACGTGAACGACGCCGCTCTCCGCGCTGCCCACCAGGTCGCGGTAGCTTGTCGTTCGGGCGAGTCCGAGCGACTCTCCGAACGCCAGCGCGCGCTGCAGGCTGTCGAGCCGCTGCCTCTCGACGGGATCGAGCGTTGCGAGCAGCTCGGGGGTGATCGGCTGGCGCGAGAGCAGGAGCTCCGTCTGGCCGATCCCCAGGCGCGCGAGATAGGCAAGCGCGAACTCCGCGCGCGCCGGAACCGGAAGGGCCAGCCAGAGTGCGCAGACGAACGGAATCCAGCGGCTCGGTGCTCTATCGCGTCGCGGCGCCGGAGGGCGAGGTCGAGCGGCTCGTCGCGGAGCTCTCATCGCTCGGCAGCCTCGGACTCGAAGAGCGTGGCACGGAGCTGCTGGCATACTTCGCGCCCGACGCCGTCGCCGCGGATCAGATCCGCGCGCTCGCGGATCCGGCGCGCGGGATCGCGGTGCACGGCCCGGAGCCGGTGCCCGACACCGATTGGGAGCAGGCGTGGCGGAGCGGGCTCGCGCCTCGTCGCGTCGCCGGGCTGTGGATCCGGCCGAGCTGGTGCGAGAGCGTCGGCCAGCCCGAGCTCGTGATCGACCCGCAGCAGGCCTTCGGTTCGGGCGAGCACGCCTCGACCCGGCTCGCGCTCGAGCTCCTGCTCGAGACGCTGCGCGGCGGCGAGAGCGTGCTCGACGTCGGTACCGGCAGCGGCATTCTCGCGCTCGCGGCGTTGCGGCGCGGCGCGGGCTCGGCGGTGGGCTTCGACACCGACCCGGTCGCGCTCGTGAACGCCGCCGAGAACCGCGCGCGCAACGGCCTGCCGCTCGCTCTCTTCTGCGGGCCGCTCGAGGCGCTCGCGCGAACGGCCGTCTTCGACGTGGGCGTCGCGAATCTGCTTCTGCACGAGCTCCTGCCGTGCCTGCCCTCGCTGGCCGCGCGGACCCGCCGCGCGCTCGTGCTCTCGGGACAGCTCGCGCTCGAACGCGAGCGGCTCCAAGCCGCGATCCCCTCGGGGTGGACGCTCGTACGCGAGGCGACCGAGCACCAATCGGGCGAGACCTGGTGCGCGCGCCTGCTCGTTCACGCGGACGCCCGGAAGTGGTCGAGCAGCGAGCCGAGCGTTTCGTCGAGGGAGTAGCGCGGCTGCCAGCCGAGCGCGCGAAGGGCGCGCGCATCGCCGACCAGCGCGCTCGCTCCCTCCGGCAGGGGGCGCCAGCGTTCGGGATCGACCTCGACCCGCGGCTGGACACGCGCGTGCGACACGAGCACGTCCAGCAGCGCGCCGATCGCGGTGGCCCGGCCGGAGCAGACGTTGTACGCGTGGCCGCGCTCTCCGCGCTCGAGCAGAACCAGATGGGCCGCAACCACGTCGCGCACGTCGCTGAAGTCGCGCTCCGCCTGCAGATTGCCGACGCGCAGCACGGGCTCCTGCGCGCCGCGCTCGATGCGTGCGAGCTGCTCGGCGAAGGAGGCCTCCGCGTAGATCACCGGCCGACCGGGTCCGGTGTGATTGAACGGCCGCGCGATCACGACGTCGAGCGCGTCCCGCGCGACGGCGCGCTCCACGAGCTGCTCGCCCGCGGCCTTCGTGGCGGCGTAGATCGTGTGCGGCCAGAGGCGATCGCTCTCGCGCCACGGCTTCGCGCCGCTCGCGGAGAAGCCGTACACCTCGCCGGTCGAAACGAAGAGCAGGCGCGCGCGCGGAGCCGCGACGGTGAGGGCGTTCAACAGGTGGTCCAGCGCGAGGTAGTTCGAGCGCAGCGCTTCGAGCGGGTCGCGCGCGGCCTGGCTCGGCGACGCCAGCGCGGCCAGGTGGACGACCTCGTCCGGGCGCGACGCTTCGATCAGCGCGTGCACCTGCGCGCGGTCGCGCAGGTCACAGGGGTGCCACGCGATGTCGGCCTCGCCGCGCGGCAGGCCCGGCAGGTGCACCCCGATCGGCACGCGACCGGACGCGCGCAGCGCTGGCACCAGCCAGGACCCCACGAAGCCAGCAGCACCGGTGACGAGCGTTCTTGCGTGCATCACGACGAAGAGCCGCCGAGGCTAGCAAACGCGTGGTACCCTGCCGGCGGGGAGGAGAGCGCATGCGAATCGGGATTGCCGGGCCCAACGCGGCGGGCAAGGGCGAGGTCGTTCGCCTGCTCGAGCGACGCGGGTTCTACCCGGTCTCGCTCTCGGACGTGATCCGCGAGGAGCTCGCGCGCGAGGGTCGCGAGCCGACCCGCGAGAACATGATCGAGCGCGGCAGCGCGCTCCGCGAGCGCTTCGGCCAGGCGGTCCTCGCCGAGCGGGTGCAGCGGAACCTGCCGGCGGATCGCAACCACGTGATCGACTCGATCCGCCACCCGGCCGAGGTCGAGGCGCTGCGCTCGGCGGGCGGCTTCCTGCTGATCTGGGTCGACGCCTCCCCGCGCGTGCGCTTCGAACGCTCGCGCGCGCGTGGTCGCGGCGGCGACGCCGACACCTTCGACGCCTTCGCCGCCATCGAGGCGCGCGAGCTCGGCAGCACGAACCCCGCGGCCCAGCAGCTCCTGGCGGTCCAGGCGCTGGCCGACGAGACGATCTCGAACGACGGCTCGCTCGCGGAGCTCGAGGCGCAGCTCGCGGAGGTGCTGCGCGACAAGCTCTTCTTTCGCGACCGGCCCTCGTGGGACGAATACTTCATGAGCATCGCGCGCGTCGTCTCGACGCGCAGCAACTGCATCAAGCGCAAGGTCGGCGCCGTCATCGCCCGCGACCGTCGAATCATCTCGACCGGCTACAACGGCACGCCGCGCGGCGTGCGCAACTGCAACGAGGGCGGCTGCCCGCGCTGCGCCGGCGCCGCCGAGTCCGGCTCCCGCCTCGACGAGTGTCTGTGCAGCCACGCGGAAGAGAACGCGATCACGCAATCGGCGTATCACGGCGTGACCGTCCGCGGCGGCACGATCTACACCACGTTCTGTCCGTGCCTCATGTGCACGAAGATGATCATCAACGCCGGCCTCGACGAGGTCGTCTACGACTCGCACTTCCCGCTCGGCGAGGTCTCCATCGCGCTCTTCCGCGAAGCGGGCGTGAAGATCCGACAGAGCAGCTGACGCCCGCTCAGACGAAGCGAGCGAGCTGGAACGCGAGGCTGATGCCCTCGGTGATGTCGGAGGCGCGAAGCGGCAGCGACAGCGCGGCGGAGCGCGCGAGCCAGCTCCGGGCGACGCGCTCGGGAACACCGACGAGTACCGTCTCGAGCTTGTGGCCTTCCAGGATCTCGAGCACGCGCAGGAGCCCCGTGGCCTCGAGCTCCTCGATCCGCGCGCCCGTCAGGTCGAGCACGATCACCCGCAGCGCGCCGGGGCCGACGTCGCCCAGGATCGTCCCGACCGCCTCGAGCGAGTCTCCCGCGCCCGAGTACGGCAGGACCATCACCGGACCCCAGACGTGAACCGCCGGCGAGAGCGGGTCGAACGCGCCCATCATCGAGCCCTCGGATTCGTCCGGGCTCTCGGCGGCCTTCTGCGCCGCCTCGTGCCGCATCGACTCGAAGTCGAGGTACGCGAGCATCGTCGTGGCCCACGCGTCGTTCGCTTCCAGCCAGGCTTCGACGGGCCGGGTCTCGAAGCGGCACGCGTCCGCGCCGTGCGCGACGCACGCAACCTCGCGCACGAGCTGGAAGCTGCCGAGCAGTGCGGAGTACCAGCCGGCGCAGTATCCGGCGCTGACGTGACACACCGGCCCGGCGTCGGCGCCCAGGTCGCGCAGGTGCACGGCCGCCTCGATCGAATCCCCGAGCAGCCCCGCGAAGCTGCGGTCCGACTGCATGCGGCCGGCCTGGAACAGGATGGGCAGGCCCGCGCCCGCGTGGCGCGGCGCGCCGTTCAGCGCGGTCGCGAAGCGGCGCGCGACGCGCAGTCCGTCGGTCAGCCCCTGCGCGACGCCGATTCCGTACAGGATCCCGCCGGCGTACGGCCTCCCCACCGACGCGAAGGCGTTGTTCCGCAGGCGCGCCAGCTCCTCGGCGCTGTCGAACGCGCCGGGAATCGCGAGCGAGACCTCGACGCCGTCGGCGTCGTCGTCGTGCGCGCGGCTCAACGGAGCTCCCAGTCGCCGGCGACGAAGGATGCGATGTCGAACTTGGACGCGGTCTCGATGAAGGAGCCCTCCTCGCGCTCGGCGATGCGGATGAAGGCGTCGGCCGCGTCGGGATCGAACTGCGTCCCGCGGAAGGTCTGGATTTCTTCGATCACACGTTCGAGCGGAAGCGCCCGGCGGTACGGGCGGTCCGACGTCATCGCCTCGACGGTATCCGCGACCAGGATGATCCGGCTCGGGAACGGGATCTCGGCGCCCGTGAGCCGGTCGGGATAGCCGCGCGTCGAGCCGTCGTACCACTCGTGGTGATGGCGAACGCACGGCACGATGTCGGACAGGAAATCGACGGCCTCGAGGATTCGCGCGCCGATCTCCGGATGCCGCTTCATCACCGCGTACTCTTCGGGTGTGAGGCGATCCGGCTTGCCGATGATCGCGTCGGGGATGCCGATCTTGCCGATGTCGTGCAGCAGGCCGGCGAGGTAGATGCGCTCCAGGAAGTCGTGCTTGCAGCCGAGCTCGCGCGCGATGCGCGACGCGTAGACGCCGACGCGCTCCGAATGGCCGCGCGTGTACGGATCCTTCGCATCGACGGCCTCGGAGAGCGCGCGCACCGTCGAGAGGAACGCCTTGCGCAGCTCCAGGTTCTTGCGGTGCAGCTCCTGCGTGCGCTCGGCGACCTTGCGCTCCAGCGACGCGTTCATCTCCTGCAGCGCCGTGTTCTGGATCTGCGTGACGCGATTCAACCGCCGGATCTCTTCGCGCATCGACCAGTCGTCGAGCGCCTGGCGCACCGTGACGCGCAGCTGCTGGTCGTCCCACGGCTTCGTCAGCATGCGCCAGATCTCGCCGTGGTTGATCGCCTCGACCGCGACGTCGATCTCGGTGTAGCCCGTCAGCATGATGCGGACGACTTCGGGGAAGCGCTCGCGAACCTGCGCGAGCAGCTTCACGCCCGGCACGCCGGGCATGCGCTGGTCGGAGACGACCACCTGGATCGACTCCGACTCGAGCAAAGCGAGCGCCTCACCCGCCGAGCTCGCGGTGTACACGCGCACGGGCTCCTGACGGAACAGCCGCGCGAGCGCCTTCAGGATGTTGACCTCGTCGTCGACGAACAGCACGCCCGGCCTGTCGGGCAGCGAATGGCTGGCAAGCGTCATTGCGCTCGAGACACTTCAAGGCGCGTGCCGCAGCGTTCGCGCGCGCGGCCGCGGCGCGGAGAAGGCACGCCGCGCGTGCGGCACACGCATGCAGTTGCGGATCACGTGCGCACGCACTGCCGCAGGCAAGCGTTTCCCGGCGGCGGGACGCCGCTGCGCGCGCGTCATGGGGAGGTGCACGAGCGAATGCGATTCCTGCCGCCGCTTCCACAGGCAGCTTCGCGTCGAGCGCCGCGGGTTGCGAAGCCGGTGCGTGCGGCGCGTCAGCTGCGCCTGCGCGCGCGCGTCCCGGAGCCGGGACGTCTCAGTTCCGGGACGGTGCCTGGAGGAACGCGGGGTCGACCCAGAAGATCTCGAGCAGGTGGCCGTCGGGATCGCGGAAGTAGACCGAGCGGCCGTCGGAGCGGTCGTACGGGCCCTTCTCGGCGACGACGCCGTGCGCGCCGAGCTGCGCGAGCCAGGCGTCGACCTCGGCCGGGGAGTCGACCCTGAAGCCGAAGTGCTGCGCGGCGTCCCCACCGCTCTCCGGCTTCTCGCCTTCCGAGAGCCCGAGCAGGTCGCCGCCGGCGTCGAGCCAGACGGTGTTGCCCTTTGCGAATGCGACGCGGAAGCCGAGCGCGCGCACGTAGAAGTCGCGCGCGCGCGCGAGGTCGGCGACGCGCAGGTTCAAGTGCTGCAGGCCCTTTACGGCGAGCGCCATCACGACTCCTGCCGCGAAGCTCTCACAGGCCGACCGTGCCCGCAAACGCGGCGACTGCGACGTTGTCGCCCGCGCCGCCGCGCAGCGCCGCGAGCGCGAGCGCGCGCGCACAGTCGAGATCGCTCGCGCCGGCGGCGAGCAGGCCTGGAATTTCCGAAGGATCGGGCATGAAGTTGATCACACCGTCGGAGACGAGGACGAGGCGCTCGCCCGGGGCGCGGTCGAACGTCCGATACCAGCGGACGGGATCGATCTCGCGCGGGCCGCGCTCGCTGCCCACGAGGATCGGGTTCAGCGGCATCAGCGGAAGAGGCGAGCTGGCGCGGAACGCGTAGGCATCGCCGAAGCTCGCGAGCTCGACGCGCGTCGGCCCGATCGCCGCCAGCACCAGGCTCGCTCGCGAGCGGCTGCCGCGCGGCAGCCGCGAACGGACGTCGTCGAGCAGCTCGCAGACGCGCGCGCGGAAGTCGGCGCCGCTGGCGAGCGTGAGCGGCTCCGCGCACGCGCACGCGCGCTCGATCGCGAGCGATGCCGCGTCGAAGCCGTTGTGCGCGTCCGCGACGGCGAGCAGGACGCCCGTCGGCAGGCGAACCAGCAGCGCCGCGTCCTCGTTGGGATCCTCGTGCGCGTACGCCTTGGGCTGCGCGCCGCGCGAGAGCGCGAGCGCGCCGCCGCCGTCGAGCTCGACGAGCGCGAGCGGTCCGAGCTCCGGCCAGTCGCGTCCGAGAAGGCTGATCGCACGCATGCGGGCAGCAGTGTAATGTCGTCCGCGCGTTGCGGGAGGGCAGCCGGTGCGGGCGATCACGATCGAGGGCCAGGGAAAGGACGCGCGGCTCGTGCCGGGCGAGGTCTCGCGGCCGGAGCTCCGACCGGGCGAGATCCGCATCGCGGTCAGCGCGTCGGCGGTGAATCGCGCCGACCTCATGCAGCGGCGCGGGCTCTATCCGCCGCCGGCCGGTGCATCGCCGGTGCTGGGGCTCGAGTGCGCGGGGGTGGTCTCCGAGGTGGCTCCCGGTGTGCGCGACTTCGCGCCGGGCGATCGGGTCATGGCGCTGCTCGCCGGCGGCGGCTACGCGGAGGAGGTCTGTGTCGACGCAGGCTCGACCATGCCCGTTCCCGCAGGCCTCTCGCTCGTGGAGGCTGCGGCGATCCCCGAGGTGTTCCTCACCTGCTACTTGAACTTGTTCCAGCTCGCGCAGGTGCCCGAGGGCGGCTGGGCGCTCGTGCACGGCGGCGGCAGCGGCATCGGCACGGCGGCGATCCAGCTCCTGCGGGTGGCCGGCGTACACGTGATCGTGACGGCCGGCAGCGCGGAGAAGTGCGCGCGCTGCCTCGAGCTCGGCGCGGACGAGGCGATCGACTACAGCCAGGGCGAGTTCGCGCC
>CAZMKX010000038.1:2664-12531 GCA_964566375.1 uncultured Myxococcales bacterium | reverse complement strand
TGGGCCAGAGCGTGTTCGAGTTCGACGTGCCGCTGCTCGAGGCGGAGCTCGCGCGTCACCGCCGGCCCGTCGTGCTGCCGGCGATCCTGGACTCGGTCGTGCTCGCGACCTGGCTGCTCGGCGCGACGGACGAGCGCTGGAGCACGTCGAAGCTCCTGAACCACTTCTCCGTCGACACGGTGGGCTTGCGCCGCCACGACGCGCTCGACGACGTGAAGATCCTCGGCCGCCTGCTGGCGCCGATGCTGCGCCTGGCCGCGCAGAAGCACGGCGACCGGATGCAGATTCCGGCGAACGCGCCGCTCGCGGTGAAACGCCACCCGCCGATCAAGCCCGAGCGCGCCTAGAAGCCGAGCCGCTCGCGCGCGCGCCTCTCGACTTCGCGCACGAGTCGATCCGACAGACAGCGATCGGTGTAGAGCGACGGGTCGGCGCCGAAGCCCATCGCCTCGTCGCGCATGGAGACGAGCTGCGGGTACAGCACGCGGCGCGGTCCGTAGCTGGTCTTCGAAGGGATCGGCTCGCGCGTGAGCTTGCCCTCGAATCCGACGTAGGAGAGCACACGCGCGCTGCGCGGCGCGCCGCTCTCGATCGTCCGCAGCGCGCCGATCGCCGCCTGCATCCGGCGCGTCTCGACCGCGTGCGAATCGAGCCAGGGGCCGAGCTCGGCGAGAAGCCGCGCGTCGCCGAGCTCCGCTCGAAGCGTCTCGTTCGCGGCGAGGCGCTCGGCGAGAAGCGCGGCGATCTCCTCCAGCCGCTCCTGCGGCCGCTCGAGCGCGCGCTCGAGCGCGCGATCGCGGTCGTCGGGGGTCGAGGCCGAGAAGCGGTGCGCCTGCGCGAAGAGCCTCAGCGCCGGGGCGGAAGCGCCGCCGAGCGCATCGACGGCGCGCTCCCAGGCGCGCTCCGCATCGTAGCTGCGCGGATCTCGCATGTACTCCGCGGCGCACAGAACCGTCACGGACGACGCGCGCGGGTGCTCCATCGGATTCAAGAGGATCCCCGAGACGTGCGCATCGAGGTCGCGATCCCGGCCCACGTACGGGTTCAAGTGCAGCATTCCGCGCATCGGTCCGTCGGCGACGGGCGTGTTGTCGAAGAGCAGGACGCGGCGGCGGAGGGTGCGCGCCCGCGCGCGCGCCTCGTCGGCGCGTACTTCCGGCGAGAGCACGGTGCGTCCGGTCCAGGCGACCTCGACGGACGGATCGAGTCGCTCGCCGAGCTCCTCGAGGTAGTCGGTGGGCTCCACGCCGAGATAGTCCGTGGGGCAGAGCCAGATCAGCGAATCGCCGCCGAACGCATCCTGCATCTCGCGCAGCAGCGCGAGCTGCGCATCCGCGAGCGAACGGAATGCGCGCCGGTCGGCGTCGTGCTGCAGAGTCGAGGGCACGTCGTCGACGCCGAGCCCCAGGCTGCGCGCGCCGAGCGCGTGGAACGCCGCGAGCTTCGCGATCAGCGCCGCGCGCTCCGACCGGTCCGCGTACACGATCGACCGGCCCGGCGAGACCGAGAAGCCGACGCGCATGCCCGCGCGCTCGCCCACCGAGACGAGCGCGCGGAACTCCGCGAGCTGCGCCTCCGGGTACGGCTCGCGCCAGCGCGCAAGGTGGTACGGATCGTCCTTCGGCGCGTACACGTAGGCGTTCATTCCGGCACGGCCGAGCCGCTCGAGCAGCCAGAGCCGGTCCTCGTGCGCCCACGGCTTGCCGTAGAAGCCCTCGACCACGCCGCGGATCGCGAATGCGTCCAACCTCCCCCCCGGCGCCTGCGCCGGCGCCCCGCGTAGAATGCTACGCGTGCAGGAATTCCGCGCGACCGCGCCGCGTCGAAGACGTCGATGAGGACGCTGGCGATCGGTCTCGGGCTCGCGCTCGCGGCCGCGGTTGCCCCCGCAAGCGCGGACGAGCGCGCGCAGGCGACCCCGGAGGCGCCCGAGATCACGCTCACGCTCGACGCGATCGACCGCGTGCGCGCGCCCGGGGCGGAGCCCGGTCTCGGCTACGTCTCGGGAAGCGCGATCGCACACCAGGGTGAGCTCGAGCTCTTCGACGTGATGTTCGTGATCGACACCTCCGGGAGCACGGCCGAGTCGTCCGGAATCGGCACGCGCTCCGGCTGGCTCTCGCGCCTGCCGGGCGTGGAGGTGAGCCGGAGCGAGAGCGTGCTCGGCGCCGAAGTGGCCGCCATCGAATCGCTCCTGGACGGCCTCGACCCCCGCACGACCCGCGTCGGCCTGGTGAGCTTCGCGGGCGACGGGAACCCGCACGCCGCCAGCGCCTGGGTCGACGCGCCGCTGACGAGCAACTACGCGGAGCTGCGCCGGGCGCTCGAGGACCGGCTCCTGGTCGATCCCGAGGGCGGAACGAACCTGAGCGCGGGCCTCTTGCGTGGCGCGATCGAGGTGCTCGGAACCCGAAGCGCGGAGAGCTCGAAGCGGCGCAACGCCGCGCGACACCTCGTGGTGTTGACCGACGGCCTGCCCACGCTGCCCGAACGCGATCCGGAAGGCGCCGCGATCGCCTCGGCGCGAAAGCTCGCCAAGCGGGGCGTGCGCGTGCACGTGTTCGAGATCGGCGGCCGCGCAGGCGGGCGCTCGCGCGCAGGCCCGGCGATCGCCCGCATCACCCACGGCGAGCACCACGACGTCTCCGACCTGTCGAAGCTCGCGCCGCTCCTCGGCCAGATCGAGTTCCGCTCCCTGCGCGAGCTTCGCGTCACGAACCGCACCACGAGCTCGGCGGCGATCGAGCTCGTGCGCGACGACGACGGCGGCTACGGCGCGCTCGTCCCCGTGGTTTCCGGCCCGAACCGCATCGAGGTCGTCGCCGTCGCGGCGGACGGGCGCGAGCGACGCGTCGAGCGCGAGATCGTATTCTCGGACGTCGAGCTCGACGAGCGGCAGCGCGCGCGCCAGGCGCGCCTGCTCGAGCTGCGCGCCGCCGCCGAGGTCCGCGCCAGGACGGCGCGGCAGAAGCAGCTCGAAGTCGCGCCCGAGCCCGCGCCGCGCGCGAACTAGATCAGCGCGCGAGCCAGGTGGTAGGTGGCGAAGCTCGCGAGCCACGCCATTCCGAGCATGTAGCCGAAGGCGAGCGCCGGCCAGCGCCAGCTTCCCGTCTCGCGGGCCATCACCACGATCGTCGACGTGCACTGCAGCGCGAAGACGAAGAACACCAGGAGCGAGAGCGCAACCGGCAGGTCGAAGACCGGCCTCCCGGTCGCGGGATCCCGGTCCGCGCGGAGTGCGTCGCGCAGGCTCGTCTCGTCGTCGTCGGCGCCGACCGCGTGGATCTGCGCGAGCGTCGCGACGATCACCTCGCGCGCGGCCAGGCTCGCGACCAGCCCCACGCCGATCTTCCAGTCGAACCCAAGCGGCGCGATTGCGGGCTCGATCGCGTGACCGATCCGCGCGGCGGCGCTGGCCTCGAGGTTCGCGCGCGCCTCGTCGGCGGGCGTCCGCGTCGGGTCGGGGGCGGCGCGCGGAAACGAGAGCAGTCCCCAGAGCACGATCGACGTCGCCAGGATGATCGTGCCGGCGCGGCGCACGAACGCGCTCGCGCTGCGCCCGACCTGCTTGGCCAGCAGGCCCAGCGTCGGCCAGCGGTAGGGCGGCAGCTCCATGTAGAAGACCGACGGCGTCCCCTTCAGGATCGTCGAGCTCAGGAGCGCGGCCGACGCGAGTGCGGTCAGCACGCCCAGCAGGTACAGCCCGAACATCACCAGCCCCTGGGCTCCGAGAACACCGAAGAGCGTCGCGCTCGGCACGAACGCCGCGATCAGGAGCGTGTAGACGGGAAGCCGAGCCGAGCAGGTCATGAGCGGCGCGACCAGGATCGTCGCGAGCCGCTCGCGCGGCGAGGCGATCGTGCGCGCCGCCATGATGCCCGGCACGGCGCACGCGTAGCACGAGAGCAGCGGCACGAAGCTGCGCCCCTGCAGGCCGACCCAACCCATCACGCGATCGACGACGAAGGCCGCGCGCGCCATGTAGCCGACGTCCTGAAGCAGGTGGATGAACGTGAAGAGGATCACGATCTGCGGCAGGAAGACGAGCACCGCGCCCACGCCCGCGAGAACACCGTCCGTCCAGAGATCGGTGAGCCAGCCCGCGGGCAACAGCTCGCGCGAGACGCGGCCGATCTCGCCGAAGCCCGCGTCGATCGCGTCCATCGCGGGTACCGCCCAGGCGAAGATGCTCTGGAACAGGAGCAGCATCACGGCCGCGAAGACGAGCACGCCGAAGACCGGATGGAGCAGGACGCGGTCGATGCGATCGGTCCGGGTGTCGGGCTCGAGCTCGCTTGCGCCGATCGCGCGGCACACGTCGTCGACCCAGGCAAAGCGCTGCGCGGCGGTGTCGGCGGGCGGAAGCGCCGCCGCTCTCGACCAGCGCGACGGCTCCGGAAGCAGCCGGTAGATCGGGTCGAGTCCGACGCCGCGGTGTCCGACCACGCCGAGCACGGGAATGCCCAGGATCTGCGACAGACGCGCGGGCTCGATCCTGCCCCCGCGCGCGCGCACCTCGTCGATCATGGTCAGCACGAGCAGGGTCGGCCGGCCGCGCTTCAGCACCTCGCGCACCAGCCCCAGGCCGCGGCGCAGGGTGGTGGCGTCGACGACGCAGACGATCCCGTCGAGCTCGTTCTCGTTCGTGAGCCGGCCGCCGAGCACCTTTTCGACGATCTGCTCGTCGGGCGTCTCACCCACCAGGCTGTACGTCCCCGGCAGATCGAGCACGCGCACGGGCACCGATGCGCCGCGCAGTGCGCCCTCGCGGCGCTCGACGGTTACGCCCGGGTAGTTTCCGACGCGCGCGCTCGAGCCGGTGAGCGCGTTGAAGAGCGTCGTCTTGCCCGCGTTCGGCGCGCCGACCAGCGCGACGCGAACGGGACGCGGCGCGAGCTCGATCGCGGCGCTCACGGACGCTCTTCGACGTCGACGTCGAGCCCTTCGATCTGCTCGAGCCGCAGACAGAGTCGATAGCCGCGGATGTCGATCTCGACCGGGTCGCCGAGCGGCGCGCGGCGCACCACCGAGAGCGCCGTGCCCGGGACGAAGCCCAGGTCCTGCAGGCGCGTCGAGATCGCGTTGCCGGGCGCGGGCTCGCAGAGACGCGCGGTCACGCCGACGGGCAGCCGTGCGAGAGGGATGCGCCCCGCCGGCGCGCCCTTGTTGAGAACGGCTTTCATTCTCAGTCAGCCTACCAGATCAGATGCGGCGCAGCGAGACGGGCAGCGACTTGTAGGCGGGCGTGCGACTTCCCGCCGCGTAGGCGTCCACGGGGACCAGCGGGTTCGCCTCCGGGAAGTAAGCCGCCGCGCAGCCGCGCGGCAGATCGTACGCGTGCACGCGGAAGCCCGATACCGCGCGCGTCTGGCCGCGGAAGTGACTGGTGATCTCGACGCGCGCGCCCTCCTCGAGGCCGAGCCCGGCGAGATCGTCGCGGTTCAGGAACACGACGCGGCGGTCGCCCGCGACGCCGCGATAGCGGTCGTCGTCGCTGTACACCGTGGTGTTGTACTGGTCGTGGCTGCGAATCGTCATCAGCCAGAGCTGGCCCTCGGGAAGCGCGTGCGCGGGGATCGCCTGAACGCTGAAATGCGCGCGGCCCGAGCGGGTCCGGAATGCACGCTCGCCGGCGAAGCTCGGCAGGACGAAGCCGCCCGGCTCGCGGACCCGGCGGTTCATGTCCTCGCAGCCCGGGACGACGCGCGCGATGCGTTCGCGCACGCGGTCGTAGTCGCCCGCGAACGTCTCCCACGGGACCGGGTGCGCGGATCCCAGCGCGGCGCGCGCGAGCGCGCAGACGATCGCCGGCTCGCTCAGGAGCCCGCGCGACGCGGGCGCGAGCCGGCCCGTCGAGCGGTGCACGCAGCGCATCGAGTCCTCGACGGTGACGAACTGCGCGACGCCGTTGCGCTCGTCGCGCTCGGTCCGGCCGAGCGTGGGCAGGATCAACGCCTCGCGGCCGTGCACGAGATGCGAGCGGTTCAGCGTCGTCGAGATCTGCACGGTGAGCGCGGCCCTGCGCAACGCGCGCTGCGTGAGCTCCGTGTCGGGCGTGGCGCGCGCGAAGTTCCCGCCGAGCGCGATGAAGACGCGTGCCCGCCCCTCGTGGAGCGCGTGGATGGCCGACACCGTATCGTGTCCGTGCGCGCGCGGCGCGGCGAAGCCGAACTCGGCATCGAGGCGGTCGAGGAACTCCGCCGTAGGCCGCTCCCAGATGCCCATCGTGCGATCGCCCTGGACGTTGCTGTGACCGCGGACCGGACACGGCCCGGCGCCGGGTCGACCGAGGTTCCCGCGCAGGAGCAGGAGGTTCACGACCTCCTGCACGTTCGCGACGCCATGCGCGTGCTGCGTGAGGCCCATCGCCCAGCACGCGATCACGCGCTCCGACGCCGCGTAGAGCTCGGCCAGCGCGCGCATCTCCGCGCGCGGGATGCCACTCGCGCGCTCGAGCTCTTCGTACGAGCGCGCCTCGAGCGCCTCGCGAAAGGCCGCGAACCCCGCCGTGTGCGCGTCGATGAAGACGCGGTCGAGCACGCGCCCGGGCGCGGCCGACTCGAGCTCGAGCAGACACTTCGAGACGCCCTGCAGGAGCGCGACGTCACCGCCGACGCGGAGCTGCACGAAGAGGTCCGCGAGCGGCGTGCCGATGCCGAGCAGCCCGAGCGCCTCCTGCGGATTCGCGAACGCGACGAGCCCCCGCTCACGCAGCGGGTTCACGCTCACGAGCTTGCAGCCGCGTCGCTTCGCCGCCTGCAGCACCGTGAGCATGCGCGGATGGTTCGAGCCGGGATTCTGTCCGAGCACCAGGATCAGGTCGCAGCGCTCGAAGTCGTCGAGCCCGACCGTCCCCTTCCCTTCGCCGATCGTCTCGGTCAGTCCCGTGCCGCTCGACTCGTGACACATGTTCGAGCAGTCCGGAAGATTGTTCGTGCCGAACGCGCGCGCGAAGAGCTGCCACAGGAACGCGGCCTCGTTGCTGGTGCGGCCCGAGGTGTAGAAGATCGCCTCGTCGGGCGAGCCGAGCGCGCGCAGCTCCGCGCCGATACGCGCGAATGCGTCGTCCCAGGCGATCGGCTGGTAGTGCGTCGCGCCGGGCGGAAGCCACATCGGCTCGGTCAGCCGGCCCTGCGCCTCGAGCCAGCGGTCGTCGTGCGCGTCGAGCTCCGCGACGGAGTGGCGGGCGAAGAGCTCCCGCGTTACCCGCTTGCGCGTCGCCTCGTGCGCGACCGCCTTCGCGCCGTTCTCGCAGAACTCCAGGCGGTGTCGCGGCAGGGCCTCGGGCCAGGCGCAGCCCGGGCAGTCGAAGCCTTCCGCCTGATTCACCTGCGCGAGCGCGCGGAGCCCGCGCGAGAGACCCATCTCGCCGACCCGTCGCGCGGTCGAGATCACGGCCGCCGGCCCCGCGGCGGCCGGTCGCGTCGAGCGCGGCGGAGGCGACGACATGGGCGGATGCTAGCATGCGCCCCGGAATGCCCGACCCCGTGAAGATCCCTCCCGGCCCGCTCGACGGCCTTCTCGTCATCGATCTGACCCGCGTGCTCGCGGGTCCGTACTGCACGCTCGTGCTCGCGGAGCTCGGTGCGCGCGTGATCAAGGTGGAGCGGCCGGGCCTGGGCGACGACGCGCGCGAGGTCGGACCGTTCCTGAACGGGAAGTCGGCGTACTTCATGTCGCTGAACCGGGGCAAGGAGAGCATCGCGCTCGACCTCGGCGCCGACGTCGACCGCGAGATCTTCGCAAGGCTGCTCGCACGCGCGGACGTCCTGGTCGAGAACTACCGGCCCGGCGTGCTGGCGAAGCACGGCTTCGGCTGGGAGGCGCTGCACGCGCGCTTTCCGCGGCTGGTTCTGGCGTCGATCTCGGGCTTCGGCCAGACGGGGCCCTACGCGAGCCGGCCGGCGTTCGACATGGTCGTGCAAGCGATGGGCGGCGTGATGAGCCTGACGGGCTGGCCGGGAGGGAAGCCGACGCGCGTGGGCACGTCGATCGGCGACATCACCGCGGGCCTCTTCGGCACCATCGGAATTCTCGGCGCGCTCCACGAGCGGGCGCGCACGGGGCTGGGACGCCACGTCGACGTCGCGATGCTCGACTCCCAGGTGGCCATCCTCGAGAACGCGATCGCGCGCTACGCGGCGACCGGCGAGGTGCCGGGGCCGCTCGGTGCGCGGCATCCGTCGATCGCGCCGTTCGCGGCCTTTCGCGCGCGCGACAAGTACCTGGTGATCGCGGCCGGACACGACGGAATGTTCCAGAAGCTCTGCGCGGTGCTCGAAGCGCCGGAGCTGCGCGGCGACGCGCGCTTCGTCGGCGTCCAGGAGCGCGTGCGCAATGCCGACGCGCTCGGGGCCGAGCTCGAGAAGCGCCTCGAGACCCGCGACGCCGCGGAGTGGCTCGCGCTCCTGGCCGAGGCCGGCGTTCCATGCGGTCCGATCCACGACGTGGCCGGCGTGCTCGCCGACCCGCAGGTGCGCGCGCGAAACATGATCGTGTCGGCCGACGATCCGGTCGCGGGCCGTCTGCAGATGCCGGGAAACCCGATCAAGCTCGACGGCCGGGCCGATCCGCTCACGCGTCCGCCCGCGCCGCAGCTCGACGCCGATCGCGCGAGGATCCTGGCCGAGCTAGAGAGCGAGGACCGCTGAGACGGTCGCGATCGTTCCGGCGAGCGCGAGCGCGTACGACCCGTAGGCCGCGATCGGCGCCGCCGCGTGGCCGAACAGATCGAGCATGAAGTGGCGCAGGTGGTGCGCGCAGTGCCAGAGCACGAGCGTGATCACCGCGATCAGGAAGATCCGGCCGACCGGGCTCGAGGCGAGCGCGTGGGCGCGGTGGTAGCTGAGCCCCGTGCTCATCAGCTCGCTGGGGCCGAGCAGCAGCACGGCGAGGATCAGGCCCGGCAGGAAGAATGCGGCGACGAAGCCCCCGCCGCCGAAGAGCATCCACCAGATCGGCTCGAGCTTGTGGATGAGCTTCATCAGACGAATCCCCCGAGGATGACGAGCAGGACGAGCCAGAGCGTGACGAAGCCGCCGAGCGGCGCGACGCCCAGGATCGGCATCGGCAGCGGCGGCCTGGGGATCGGCCCGATCCGGCCCACCGCGATCTTCCGTCCGACCCAGCCGAAGCGGAACGCGAAGTAGATCGAGAAGAGCAGGCAGACCACGTTCAGCAGGCGAACGCCCGGCGCCGCGAGCGCCGCGAGCCACGCGTTCCAGGCGTCCTCGCCCGCGCCGAGCGCGCGCACGCCCGCGAGGAGCTCGAATGCGGCGATCCCCATCGGGATGCAGGTGGCCGCGAAGATCGTGTAGTTGCGGTAGCGGTACCAGCCGAGCGGGAAGCCCGACGGCTTGCGCGCGGGGGCGGTGGGCGTCTTCGGCGCGCTCGGGTGTGCCGTGCTCATGTGAAGCTCTTCTTGGGAAGGACGTGCACGAACTGCAGCGCGTCGGTCAGCTTGGCCTGCTGGATCGCCATCGCCGGGTCGACGTGCTTCGGACAGACCTGGCTACACTCGTTCGCGTAGGAGCAGCCCCAGAGGCCCTCCGCGTCGTTCAGCGTATCGAAGCGCTCGGCGTTGCCCTCGTCGCGTGAGTCGAGGTTGTAGCGGTGCGCCAGTGCGATCGCGGCGGGGCCGAGAAACTCGGGCTCCGAGGCGAGCACCGGGCACGCCGCGTAGCAGAGCGCGCAGTTGATGCACATCGAATACTGCTTGAACTCTTCGAGCTGGGCGGGCGACTGCCGGTACTCGCCCTCGGCCACGTCCTTCTCGATCTTGCGGATGATCCAGGGCTTCACGCTCTTGATCTTGTGGATGAAGCTCTCGAGATCGACGACCAGGTCGCGCACGATCGGGAAGTTCGA
>CAZMKX010000038.1:0-2564 GCA_964566375.1 uncultured Myxococcales bacterium | reverse complement strand
CTTCATCTCGGCCATCTCAGTACTTCCGCTCCTCGAGCTCCCAGCGCGTCTTCTTCACTGGCTTGTACGACAGGCGGGGCCCGTCGGCGGCGAACTTCACCAGCGAGTGCTTCCAGAACTCGCCGTCGTTTCGCGTCGGGTAGTCGGTGCGCGTGTGCGCACCGCGCGATTCCCGCCGGTGGAGCGCGGAGAGCACGACCGTCTCGGCCACGTCGAGCATGTTGCCGAGCTCGAGCGCCTGAACCACCTCGGTGTTGAAGATCAGGCTGCGGTCCGAGAGGCCGATGTCGGCGTAGCGACCCTTGAGCTGCGTGACGGTGTCTAGGCCCGCCCGCATCGACTCCTCTTCGCGGAAGACGCCGCAGCCCGACTCGGTCGACAGGTTCAGCTCGCGCCGGATCTGCGCGATCTTCTCGCCCCCGTGCTTGCCGCGGAGCCGCTCGAGCCGCGCCTCCTCGGAGCGCGCCTGGTCGAGCGCGTTCTTCTCGTCGCCCGAGCTCGAGCTGCGCGCGATCGCCGCCGCCGCGTTGCCCGAGCGCGCTCCGAAGACCAGACACTCGGTGAGCGAGTTCGAGCCGAGGCGGTTCGCGCCGTTGATCGAGACGCAGGCGCACTCGCCGGCGGCGTAGAGGCCGGGGAGCTCCGTCGCGCCGTTCAGGTCGGTGTCGATTCCGCCCATCATGTAGTGCACGACCGGGCGCACGGGAATCGGCTGGAAGACGGGGTCGATGCCGACGTAGTTCTTGGCGAGCTCGCGCACGAACGGGATCTTCTTGTCGATCTTCTCTTCGCCCAGGTGCATGAGCTCGAGGTGCACGTAGTCGCCGTACGGACCCTTGAAGCCGCGACCGGCCTGGAACTCGCGCATCTCCGCGCGCGAGACCATGTCACGCGGCCCGAGCTCGGCCTTTCCGCCGACGCCGTAGTCGTACTCGATCAGGAAGCGCTCGCCCTTGTTGTTCTTGAGGTACCCGCCCTCGCCGCGCGATGCCTCGGTGATCAGGATGCCCGTGCCCGGCAGGCCCGTCGGGTGGTACTGCACGAACTCCATGTCCTTCAGGCCGACGCCGGCGCGATACGCGAGTGCCATTCCGTCGCCGGTCTTCACCGCGGCGTTGGTCGTGAACGGGAAGATCCGTCCCGCGCCGCCCGTGCACAGGATCACCGCGCGGCCCAGCATCGCGTGCATCTTGCCGGTGCGCATGTCGAATGCGGCCACGCCGATCGCGCGGCCGTTCTCGACCAGGATCTTCGTCGCGAAATACTCGTCGTAGCGCACGATGCGGTCGTACTTCAGCGACGTCTGGAAGAGCGCGTGAAGCATGTGGAAGCCGGTCTTGTCGGTCGCGTACCAGGTGCGCTTCGTGGTCATTCCGCCGAACGCGCGTACCGACACGCGACCGTCCTTCTCGCGGCTCCAGGGGCAGCCCCAGTGCTCGAGCTGGACGAGCTCCTTCGGGGCGGCCTCGACGAAGATCTCGACGGCGTCCTGATCCGCGAGGAAATCGCTGCCCTTCAGCGTGTCGTACGCGTGCAGGTCCAGGTTGTCGTCGCTGCGCGCGACTCCTGCAGCGCCGCCCTCGGCCGAGACCGTGTGACTGCGCATCGGATAGAGCTTCGACACGCAAGCCACGCTGAGCTTGGGGTCGGCCTCGACGGCGGCGATGGCAGCGCGGAGTCCCGCACCTCCTCCGCCGACCAGAACGATGTCGTGACGACTGACCTCCACGCGTTCTCCTCGTCCGGTCGATGGTCCGTTTCGGGGCCGCACTCTAGCCGATTTCGCCTGCGCGCGCGCGGCCCGCTCGTCGTAGAATCGCGGCGGAGGTGCGATGGCCCGACTCGAGTTCTTCTTCGATTGCAGCAGCCCCTGGACCTACCTGGCCTTCCACCGCGTCGAGGACGTGTGCCGCGAGACGGGCGCCGATCTCGAGTGGCGTCCGATCCTGGTGGGCGGTGTGTTCAACGCCGTCAACGCCAGCGTCTACGAGCAGCGCGAGAAGCCGGTTCCGGCCAAGGCGCGCTACTACGCCAAGGATTTGCGCGATTGGGCGCGCTCCTACGGCCTGCGCATCGGACAGCCGCCCGTCTTTCCGGTGAATAGCGTCAAGGCCATGCGCGGCGCGTTCTTCGCGCTCGAGCGCGGCGTCCTGCCGCAATACGCGCGTGCGGTCTTCGAGACCTATTGGGGCGACCTTCAGGACATCTCGCAGGACGCGGTGCTGCATCCGATCGTTGCACGGGTGGGCCTGCCCGTCGACGAGTTCGCGGCGCGCGTGGCGGCGCCGGAGTACAAGGCCCGGCTGCGCTCGAACACCGACGAGCTGATGGCTCGCGGCGGCTTCGGCTCGCCCACGATGTTCGTGAACGGCGACGACATGTACTTCGGAAACGACCGCCTCGGGCTCGTTCGCGAGGCGCTGCTGAGATCGACCTGACTCGCCTGACGCACGTGTCACGGACGACTCGCGTGTAAAGGCCCACGGCGACGCGTCCGAAAGAGGGGTCGGAGACACCCCCCGATGCGACGCGCAGCCCCCCTGCTCGCGCTGCTTTTCGCGCTC
>CAZMKX010000037.1:0-12859 GCA_964566375.1 uncultured Myxococcales bacterium | reverse complement strand
GGACCTGTCGGAGCAGATCTCGACCGCGGGCCAGGAGGCCTCGGGTACCGGCAACATGAAGCTCGCGCTGAACGGCGCGCTCACGATCGGCACGCTCGACGGCGCGACGATCGAGATCCGCGAGGCGGTCGGGCCGGAGAACCTGTACATCTTCGGCCTGAGCGCCGAGCAGGTCGCGGAGCTGCGCCGCAGCGGCGGCTACGATCCGCGCGCGCTGTACGAGTCGTCGCCGCGCATCCGCCGCGTGGTCGACGCGCTTCGCGACGACCGCTTCTCGCGCGCCGAGCCGGGTCTCTTCGCACCGCTCGTCGACAGCCTGCTCGACCGCGGCGACCGCTGGTTCGTGCTCGCCGACTTCGTGGCGTACGGCGACGCCCAGGCGCAGGTGTCGCGCGATTGGCTCGACCCGCAGGACTGGGCGCGCCGCGCCGCGCTCAACGTCGCGCGCATGGGCTACTTCTCGAGCGACCGCGCGATCCGCGAGTACGCGACCGCGATCTGGAACCTGAAGCCGGTGAGCTGACCGGCGCCACCCGGCTACCGCGCGGTGGCGCTCCACTTGCCGGCGCTCCAGGTCCCCGAGCCCCCGACGTTCGTGCGGAGCCGGTACAGACCGGTGCGGGCGGTCAGGTAGAGCGTCTTGTGGTCCGCGTCGCCCCAGGCGAAATTCGCCGGCAGCTCCGGCGCGACGATCTTGCCGATCACCGTTCCATCGGCCGCGTAGATCCAGAGCGCTCCCGGACCCGAGACCCAGACGTTTCCGCGCGCGTCCACCTTCAGGCCGTCGAGCGCCTCCTCGCCCGGCATCGCGCCCAGGTCGGCGAAGATCCGCCGGTTCGAGAGCGACCCGTCCGCCGCGACGTCCCAAGCCGTCACCACTTTGTGTCGCTCGTCCCAGTTCGAGACGTACAGGATCTTCTCGTCGGGGGAGAATGCGAGCCCGTTCGGACCGCGCAGGTCCTGGCTCACGAGCTCGAGCCCCTTCGAGGACAGCTTGAACACTCCGGTGTAAGGCAGCTCGCGGCGAGGGTCGTCGTGGAACTTGGGCAATCCGAACGGCGGGTCCGTGAAGTAGAGGGTTCCGTCGGAGCGGAACACCAGGTCGTTCGGGCTGTTCAGGCGGCCACCCTGGTGACTCGCCGCGAGGATGGTCTCGCTCCCGTCGGGCTCGAGGCGCGCGATGCGGTGATTGCCGTGCTCCGCGATCGTGAGCGCGCCGTCGCGCGGGTCGCGCGCGAGCCCGTTGCTGCCCGGCTGGCCGTACTCCGCGATGTCCACTCCCTGGTAGCCGCTCTGCGCGCGGAAGACGGAGAGCGCGCCGTCGGGCGTCCAGGCGTAGATGCGATTGCGGTTCGGATCGCTGAACAGCAGGCGCCCTGCCCCGTCGGGAATCCAGAGCGGTCCCTCGGTGAAGGCGAAGCCCTCCGCGAGCTTCTCGACCCGCGCGTCTTCGGGGACGAGGTCCGTGAACGCAGGCGCGAGCGCCTCGATTCGCGCGTCGACCGGGGTCGGCGGAACCGCATGCGGCTCGCGGTAGAACTCGAGCACCGCGCGACGCACCCAGATGTAGTTCGGCGGCGGGTCGGAAAGCGGCCCGTTCGCGGCGAAGATCGCGATCTCGACCGTCTGCCCCGGGCGCGCGTCCTTCAGCACCAGACGTCGGTTCGGGACGTTGAAGCCCGCCACGAGCGAGCCGCCGCTCTGACCGAGGTCCCGCGGCAGGCGCCCGTCGACCCAGACCTCGGCGTAGTCGTCGACGACGGTCTCGAAGACCACCGTCGCGCCGCGCGTCTGAAAGGCGCCGATCCGCTCCGGGATGACGAGGTGCAGCCGGTACCACGCGAACGAGACCTGACCGCTCCCGCGCCGATCTTCGAGCGAGGTCGGCGCGATCACCGGCCAGTCGGAGTCGTCGTAGCCGGCCACGCCCGCGAGGGGCTCGAACGTGTGCGTCCGGTTCGCGGGCCCGGACGGCTTGCGGTCCGGACCCGCGGCGCGGAATTCGATCTCGCGCAGACGGGCCTCCCGGAAGCGCCAGACCGCGCCGGCGACTGCCGCTCCGTCCTGCGTCCGCAGGTCGAGCGACGCTGAGGGTGCGCCGCTCGGGACGTCCTCCGCGCGCGCCCACGAGGCCGCTTCCAGAAGTAGCCAGATCGAAAGACCCACCACCGCGAGAGCTCTTTTGGCAGACATGGCCGTCCGTCTCGACGGCGCCTGTAGGCGTTACGCGTGGGCCCAGGGCCCGATCGAGCTCCCGAAGTAACAAACGAAGCGGTCGGTGGACCACGGTCGCAAGGCGGTGTCGAGCCGCCGCGTGGGGCCGAGGAGAGGTGCCTTGGATCGGACGAGAACCGCAGACCCGAACACAGGAAGAATCCGATGGCAGAGCCCGGATCGCCGCCCGACCGCGTGATGAGCTGCGCGGAGCTGGTCGAGATCATCACCGAGTACCTGGAAGGGGCGATGTCTTTCCGGGATCGCATGCGCTTCGAGCTCCACCTGGCGATGTGCCCGGCGTGCCGGCGCTACATCCGGCAGATGAGAGACACGGTCGCGACGCTTGGCGAGCTCCCCCGCGAGCCGATTCCCGCCGAGGTCGAGCAGGCGCTGCTCGCGCGGTTCCGCGACTGGAAGCGCAGCGGACGAGGCTGAGCCGGGCACGCTGTAACCGAACCCGGCCCGCGCGGTACTGCGAGGCATGCGACAGCCAACACTCGTCCGAACCTTCGTCTCGCTCGTCGGGCTCCTCGCGCTCGCGCTTCCGTCGGACGCGCGCGCGGTGGATCCGGTCTACACCAACTGGCGTGGCCTGGCGCTTTCCGGCTATGACCCGGTCGCCTACTTCAGCGACGGTCGGCCGGTCGAGGGCTCCGCGGAGCTCAGCGCGGAGTGGTCCGGCGCGACCTGGCGTTTTTCGAGCGAGGCGAACCGGGCGCGATTTCTCGCGTCGCCCGAGCGCTATGCGCCGCAGTACGGCGGCTACTGTGCATGGGCGATGGCGCGGGGCGAGGCCGTGAGCGCGGATCCGGAGGCCTGGTCGATCGTCGAGGGCAAGCTCTACCTGAACTACAGCCCGGAGATCCAGAAGCAGTGGGAAGCTGCGCGCGAGGAGAGCATCCGCAAGGCCGACGCGGCTTGGCCCGCGGTCCGCGCGAGCCGGTAACGCGCGCGCGCGCACGCCCGTAGTAACGATCGCGCGCCTTGCGGGACTCGATCTCGTCGGCCGCACGCGCGCGCCGGGCGCGCTGGAGGGACGTCATGGCGGATGCGATCGCGACCGGGCTCGTGAGCGCGGCAGGCTTGTACCTGGCGCTCGGCCTGGCCTTCGCGATCGGCTTCTCTGCGCGCGGCGCAGCGAAGATCGATCCGGGCGCGCGCGAAGCGACGCGCGGCTTCCGCTTGCTGATCGTGCCCGGAGCGGCCGCCCTCTGGCCCCTGCTACTGCACCGCTGGCTGCGCGGCGAGCCCGAGCCGCCGACCGAGCGGAACGCCCATCGATCGGCCGCGCGATGATCGCGAGCCTGCGCAGACGTCACCGGCGCGTGATTTCGGCGGTTGCGGTCTTCCTGCCGCTCGGCCTCGGACTCGCGCTCGCCTCGCGGCCGACGCCGCCGATCCAGGCCACGCTTCCCCGCGAGCTCGACGACGCGGGAGCGGCGATGCAGTTCGCGCCCGCGTCGGGCATCGCGGAGGACGCTACAGGGCAGTCTCTCGCCCTCACGCTCGGAACCGCGGCGAGCGGTGCGCCCGCGGTCCGCGTGGACTCACGCCTCGCCCCGCCGATTCCCGACGCACTCGTGTACTGGAGCTCTGTCCCCTCGCCGGGCGACGCGCTTCCGCAGGGCGCGGTGCTGCTCGGCGCGGTGCCGGAAGACGCGGTTCGCGTTCTGCTCCTGCCCGCCGGGGCCGAGCGCGTGCCAGGTCGCGTGCTCGTGTGGAGCGTCGGCTGGTCGCGCGTCGTCGCGGAGCTCGCGTCGCCATGAGCCACGCGTACCAGGCCGTGCAGTGGAACCGGCAGAAGCGCATCTACGACGCGGTGCTCGCGCTCGGGCTCGCGCTCTATCTGGGCGTGTTCATCGGTGCATCGGCACTCTCGAACCCGGGACTCACCGCCGAGACGCTGCTGATTCGCGGCTTCGGCACGGCGGCGCTCGTGCTGCTGCACGTGATCCTGTGCATCGGGCCGCTCTGTCGGCTGAGCCCCGCCTTCCTTCCCCTGCTCTACAACCGACGCCACCTCGGCGTGACCCTGTTCGGGCTCGCGCTCGCGCACGCGGCCTTCGCGCTGTTCCAGTTCCACGCGCTCGGCGACACGAACCCGCTCGTCTCGGCCCTCGTGTCCAACACACGCTACGACAGCGTCGCGCAGTTTCCGTTCGAGGCGCTCGGCATGGCGGCGCTGGTGATCTTCTTCCTGATGGCGGCGACGAGTCACGACTTCTGGCTCGCGAACTTGACGGCACCCGTCTGGAAGACGCTGCACATGAGCGTGTACCTCGCCTACGCGCTGATCGTCCTGCACGTCGCGCTCGGCGTGCTGCAGGCCGAGACGAGCCCGGCGCTCGCGGGCGCGCTCGGCTTCGGCATGCTCGTCGTGATCGGGCTCCACCTCGCCGCTGCGACGCGGGAGCGTCCGGCGGATCGCGAACGCGACGCCGGCGCCGGCGGCTGGGTCGACGTCTGCAGCGTCGACGAGATTCCCGAGAAGCGCGCGCGCGTGGTGACGCTGGCCGGCGAGCGCGTCGCGGTCTTCCGTTACGACGGTCGCGTTTCGGCCGTCTCCAACGTGTGTCAGCACCAGAACGGTCCGCTCGGCGAAGGTCGGATCGTGAACGGCTGCATCACCTGCCCGTGGCACGGCTACCAGTACGACCCGGCGTCGGGCGCCTCGCCGACGCCGTTCACCGAGCGGGTACCGACGTTCGCCGTGCGCGTCGCGGACGGCCGGGTGCTCGTTCACCGCCGGCCGAACCGGCCGGGCGTTCGCGTCGAGCCCGCGCTCGTCGCGGATCGGAGCGCGCGTGACAGCGCCTGACGACTTCTACGTCGGCTACTTGCCGACGGCGCCCGCGAGCATCGCACGGCGGATCGGCCTCACGGTCGCCGTCGCGATCGGCGCGATCGCGTTGCTCGCCCTGGGCCTCGCGCTCGCGCAGACGCGCGCCGACGCGCGCGCCTTCGAGTTCACGCAGTCGCGCGAGTGGGTCGGCCGCATCGAGGCGGGTGCGATTCCGCAGCTCGTCGTGCCGCGCCCCGGGGCTGCCTCGGGCGTCTCGCGCTACGTGCTGGTCGCGCCCGGGAAGCACGGCGCGCAGTCCGTCGTGCGCGCCTGGGACCGCTCGCTGGTCAACGTCCGCGCGAAGCTGATCTATCGCGGTGAGCAGACGCTGCTCGAGATCGAGCCCGAGAGCCTCCGCGAGCTCGCGCGCGCGCCCGCGAGCGCGGAGCCCGACGACACCGCGCCGCTCGGGCGCTTCACGCTGCGCGGCGAGATCGTCGACAGCAAGTGTCACTTCGGTGTGATGAATCCGGGCGAAGGCAAGCCGCACCGCGCGTGTGCGGTCCGCTGCATCAGCGGCGGCGCGCCTCCGGTCCTGCGCGTGCGCACCGCCGACGGGCGCGCGCACTACTTCTTCCTGACCGGCGAGGACGGCCGCGCGATCGGCCCGGAGCTGCTCGATCTCGTCGCCGAGCCGGTCGAGGTCACGGGACGCGTCGAACGGCGCGACTCGCTCTACGTACTGAAGATCGAGCCGGGCGCAATCCGCAGACTCGACGAAGGAGAAGCACGATGATGCCGGTTCCGGAGCTCCATCCGCGTGAGAGGATCGGTGGCTATCCCGCGTTCGGCGCGCGGATCCCCGAGCTCGCGCTCGAGCAGGGACGCTACGCGCTGCGCTTCGCGCGCACGCCGGCGGAGCTCGACGCGATCCTGAGACTGCGCTTCGAGGTCTTCAACCTCGAGCTCGGCGAGGGGCTGGCCGAGTCGTGGAGCTCGCGCCGGGATCGCGACGAGTTCGATGCGGTCTGCCACCACCTGTACGTCGAGGACCGCACGCGGGGCGAGGTCGTCGGCACCTATCGGCTGCAGACCGACGAGATGGCGCGTGCGGGCGCCGGCTTCTACGCCGCGCGCGAGTTCGGGCTGCACGAGCTTCCCGACGCCGTGCGTGCGGACGCCGTCGAGCTGGGGCGCGCCTGCATCGCGCGTTCGCATCGCAGCTCGCGCGCGCTCCTGCTGCTCTGGCGCGGCCTCGCGGCGTACCTGCGCTGGAATCGCAAGCGCTTCCTCTTCGGCTGCTGCTCCCTCACGAGCCAGTCCCCCGCGGAGGGCTGGGCGGTTCACGACGCGCTTCGCGAGCGCAACGCCCTCCACGCGAGCCTCTCCATCCCACCGCTGCCCGCGCTCGCGTGCCTGCGCGGGGAGGCGCTGCCGAGCCTGCCGGACGGCGGCGTCCCGCCGCTCTTCGACATGTATCTGCGGATGGGCGCGCGCGTGATCAGCCCGCCCGCGCTCGATCGGGAGTTTGGAACGATCGACTACCTCGTTCTCTTCGACGTGAACGACCTTCCAGAAGCGCGCGCAACGCGGCTGCTCGGCGCCGACGGAACGACGCGATGAGGACGGCGGTCGCCTGGCTCAAGCTGCTGGCGCTCGGCCTCCTGACGGCCGCGGGCGCGCTCGCCGTGCTCTTTGCTCCGCGCGCACGCTCGGGGCTGTTCCGCGCCTGGTCGCGCATCACCCTGCGGCTGCTCGGCGTGCGCGTCGCCGTGTACGGCGTCCCGCCGCGAGAGGCCACGGCCTTGGTCGCGAACCACCTCTCCTACCTCGACGTGCTCGTCCTTGCGGCGCACGTCGAGGCGGTTTTCGTCGCCAAGGCCGACGTTGCGGGCTGGCCGGTGGTCGGCTGGCTGTGCCAGCGCGTGCGCACCGTCTTCATCGACCGCACGCGCAAGCGTGACCTGCTGCGCGTCATTCCCCTGCTCGAGCGCCGCCTGCGAGGGGGAGAATCCGTCGTGTTCTTTCCGGAGGGCACGAGCAGCGGTGGAGACGCGGTGCTGCCCTTCCGCTCGCCCCTGTTCGAGGCGCCGATCCGAGCCCATCGCCCGACCGCTTGCGCAGCGCTCCGCTACGAGACCGGGGCCGGCGACCCGCCGGCGTCGCAGTCCGTCTGCTACTGGGCCGACATGACCTTTGCGAGCCACGTTTTCGGGCTGCTGAAGCTTCGCGGCGTCGCTGCAACGATCGAGTTCTCTGCGGAGACGCTCTGGGAGGACGATCGCAAGCGGCTCGCGAGCCGGGCGCGCGAGGCGATCGAGAAGCGGCACACGCAGCACGCGGAGCGGGAGCTC
Source organism: uncultured Myxococcales bacterium (assembly GCA_964566375.1). GTDB lineage: Bacteria > Myxococcota_A > UBA9160 > SZUA-336 > SZUA-336 > VGRW01. Next base: position 5,506 of record CAZMKX010000037.1, on the reverse strand, counting down.
GCATGACGGACATCGATCGGCTCGGAGAAGCCAACGCGGACCTGGTGGACCAGGCCGTTGCACTGATCGCGGCGCTCGACGCGAGCCATTTCCGCGGCGACGACGGCGCATGCGGCGCCGGCGCGATCGGCCCGCAGCTTCGCCACGTCGCCGACTTCTATCGCTCGCTCCTCGAGGGGCTCGAGACGGCGCTCGACGACTACGACGCGCGCAAGCGCGATCCGCTCTTCGAGCAGAATCGCGACTACGCCGCGCGCGAGCTCGAGTCGCTGGCGCGGCGCCTGCGCGCGCTGACGCGATCGGCGCGCGACGTGAGGCTGCGAGTGCGCAGCGAAGCGGCGGTCTTCTCGGCGACGGACCGGGCCTGGACGCGCTCGTCGCTCCGGCGTGAGCTCGTCGCGCTGCTCTCCCACACCGTCCACCACTTCGCGCTCGTTCGCGAGCTCCTGCGCGCGCGCGGCTGCGACCCAGGCCCGGAATTCGGTCTGGCGCCGTCGACGCGAGCGCACCGGTCGGGCCCGTGTGCACGCTGACGTGGCTCTCGAGGCCGGACGGCTACACGCTCTACTTCAATCGCGATGAGCAGAGAACGCGCGCGCGCGCGCAACCTCCGTTCGCTGCGCACCTCGACGGCGTGGCGTTCATCGCGGGGCGTGACCCGGACGGAGGTGGGACCTGGCTCGCGGCGAACGAGCGCGGCCTCTCGCTCGCGCTCCTGAACCTGTACGAAGTGCCGGCTGCGCGCGCGGGCGATCGCAGCCGCGGCCTCCTGGTCCTCGAGAGCGCGGGCGCGGAATCGCTGGACGCGCTCGAGTCGCGGGTCCGCGTCGCGCCGCTCGCCCTTCACCGGGCGTTCGAGCTCGCGGCCTTCGCGCCGGGTGAGCCGGTGCGTGTCTTTCGCTGGGACGGCCGCGCGCTTCGCGTCGACGAGATCCGCGATCAGGCCGGGCTGCTCGCTTCCTCGTCCGCCGCCCCGACCCGTGCGCGAGCGAGCCGCCGCGCGCGACACGCGGAGCTGCGCGCGGCGCACGCGGATGCGTCGGACGGCTGGCTCGCTCGACTTCACGCCGATCACGCGCCCGTGCCCGGCGCGCTCTCCACGTGCGTGCACCGCGACGATGCGGTGACGGTGAGCCTGAGCCGCGTGCGCGTGGACCGGGCACGGGTCGAGGTCGCCTATTCGCCGGGATCGCCCTGCCGGACCGAGCTCGGCGAGCCGGTCGTGATCGCACGTGGCTGACTCGCGCATGCGGCGCGTCGCGCTCGGGCTCGCCCTGCTCCTGGCGGCCTCGTGGCTGTGCCGGCTCTGGCCGCGAGAGGCGCCCGCGACGCCGCCGGGTGTGGAGCGGAGCGCCCTCGGCCTGGCTTACGAGGACTCGGGCCGCGGCGCTTCGCGCGACATCCCGGTCGTCCTGCTCCTGCACGGGAGCCCGGGCGGCCGGAGCGACCTGCGGGCGCTGGCCGATGCGCTCGGGCCCGGAGTGCGGACGCTTCGTCCGGATCTCGTGGGCTTCGGTCTCTCCAGGCGTGCGGCGCTTCCCGACGCTTCGGCGCAGAGCAATGCGCGCGCGCTCCTGGGACTCCTGGACGAGCTCGGGATCGCGCGCGCGCACGTGCTCGGCTTCAGCCTCGGGGGCGCGAGCGCGCTCGAGCTGTGGAGCCTGGCGCCGTCGCGGGTCGCATCGCTGTCGCTGGTCGCGTCGGTCGGCGTCGAAGAGCTCGAGCTGCTCGGCGATCAGCGCCTGAACCACGCCGTACACCGCGCCCAGGTCGGCGTCGTGCAGATCGTCGACGCGCTCGTGCCCCACTTCGGCGCGCTCGACACCTTCCCGCTCGGACTCGGCTACGCGCGCAGCTTCAGCGACACCGATCAGAGTCGGTTGCGCCCGATCCTCGAGCGGATCGACGTGCCGGTTCTGATCGTGCACGGCGCGCGCGACGTTCTGGTGCCGGTCGAGGCCGCGCGGGAGCACGCGCGCATCGTCCCGCAGAGCGAGCTCGTCGTGCTCGACGCGCGCCACTTCCTGCCGTTCGAGAACGTGGCCGGGCTCGCAGCGGCCGTCGGCCGCTTCGTCTCCCGCGTCGAGTCCGGCCGCGGCGTGTCCCGCTCGCAGGCCGGGCCGGAGCGCACGGAAGCCGCATCGCGTCCCTTCGACCCGCACGGCGTTCCCGCCGCGATGGGACCGACGCTCGCGGTCCTGATGTGTCTACTCGCGCTCGCGACGCTCGTCTCGGAGGACCTCGCGTGCGTGACGGCCGGCGTGCTCGTGTCGGCTGGACGAATCGAGCTCGCGCCCGCCGCGCTCGCGTGCTTCACCGGCATCTACGTCGGCGACCTGGCGCTCTTCTGGGTCGGACGCACGGCCGGGCGGCACGCGCTCGCGCGCCCTCCGCTGCGCTGGCTGCTCGACGACGCTGCGGTGGCGCGCGCCTCGGTGTGGCTCGAACGGCGAGGAGCCTGGGTCGTCGCGATGTCGCGGCTGGTGCCCGGCACGCGCCTTCCGACCTACTTCGCCGCGGGTCTTCTGCGTACGCGCGCGCGGCTCTTTGCGCTCTACTTCTTCGCGGCCGCGGCCGTGTGGACGCCCGCGCTGGTCGCTGCCGCGGCTTTCCTCGGCGACAGCCGCTGGCCCCTCGCCGCCGCGCTCGCGCTTCTGGTCTCGCTCCGGCTCGTCCCGTCGATCGCGACGCGCCGTGGCCGTCGTCTCTGGCTGGGTCGCTTCACGCGCCTGCGACGCTGGGAGTTCTGGCCGCTCGGCGTCTTCTACCTGCCGATCGCGCTGCAGATCGCTCGGCTCGCGGTCCGCCACCGAAGCCTGCTTCTGCCGAGCGCCGTGAATCCGGGCATTCGCGGCGGCGGATTTGCGGGCGAGCGCAAGCACGAGATCTTGGCGGGCTTTCGCGGTGCATCGGAGTTCCTGCTGCGTTCGGAGCTCGTTCCAGCCGCTCTGCCCGTGGAGGCTCGGCAGGCGCGGGCACGCGCCTTCCTCGAGCGCGAGTCCCTCGCATTTCCCGTCGTCGCCAAGCCCGACGTCGGCGAGCGCGGATCTGGTGTGGCCTTCGCGCGCTCAGCGGACGAGCTCGACGCGTATCTCGCGAAGACCGGAACGGACGTGCTCGTCCAGGAGTGCGCCGAGGGCGCGGAGTTCGGGATCTTCTACGTTCGCGATCCGCGCGCGGGCAAGGGTCGGATCTTCTCGATCACCGAGAAGGTCCTGCCGGCGCTGGTGGGCGACGGAAAGCGGACGCTCGAGCGGCTGGTCCTGGACGACGCTCGCGCCGTCTGTCTGGCGCCGCGTCTGCTCGCGCGCTTTGCCGATCGCGTCGACTGGATTCCCGAGGCGGGCGAGATCGTGCGGCTCGTCGACGTCGGCACGCACAGCCAGGGGGCGGTCTTTCTGGACGGCTGGCGCGTCTTCACGCCGGAGCTCGAATCGGCCATCGACACGCTCAGTCAGTCCCTGCCCGGATTCTACTTCGGCCGCTACGACCTGCGCGCGACATCGATCGACGCCTTGCGCGCCGGGCGCGGCTTCAAGGTCGTCGAGCTGAATGGCCTGACCGCCGAAGCCACGCACATCTACGACCCGCGCAACTCCGTCCTCGACGCCTACCGTGTGATGTTCGAGCAGTGGCGTCTGGCCTTCGAGATCGCGGCCGAGAACCGCGCGCGCGGTGTCGCACCGCTGGGCTTGCGGGAGGTCGTCGGGCTCCTGCGAGAGCGCCGGACCGCACGGGCTTTGTCGGTCAGTCGCGCGTAGACACGAGCAGCGAAGTGTCGCCGTCGACGCCGCGCTCCGTCGCGCCGCCATGGATCCAGACGCGGCCGTCGGCGGCCGGAGCCATCGCGTGGGCGGAACGCCCGCGCACGGAAGTCGCGAGCGGTCGCCATCCGCGTACGTCGAGCGCCCATACGTCGTTCCGCAGGTCCGTCTGGCCGCGCGTTCCTCCGGCGAGGACGATCGCCTGGCGCTCTGCGTCCCACGCCATCGCCGCCGAGTAGCGGGACTCGGGAGAGCGGAGCGACGGGAGCTCGCACCAGCGCGCACCGTCCCACGACCAGGTGTCGCCCAGCGGCTGACCCGTCCCGGCGAGGCCGCCGAAGAGGACGACGCGCGCGCTTCGAGCGTCGTAGGCGAGCGCGTGCAGGGTGCGAGCGCCCGGCGCGGGCCCCGGACCCGCGCGTCGCCACTCGCCGTCCCTCCAGAGCCAGGTCTCTCCATTCGTGCCGCGCTCGTCCACGCCGCCGAAGAGCACGATCTCCGCGCGCGCCGGGTCGCAGGCCAGTGCGTGGCCGAAACGCTCCGACGGCGACTCGCGCGAAGCCGCGCGCCGCCATCCGTCTCCGCTCCAAAGCCAGGTGTCGCCGAACGGGCGCAGCCCGTTGTCGGTGCCGCCGAAGAGCACGACACCGTCCTGCGTCGGCGCGGGCGCGAGGGCGTGACCGACGCGCGCCGACGGCTCGACCGCCAACGGCGTGTGTTGCCAGGACTCGCCGCTCCAGTGATGCGTGCCGGCGCGCGCGAAGCCGTCGGGCGCGAAGCCGCCGAAGGCGAGGATCCGACCTCGGGCAGGGTCGAACGCGGCGGCGTGGAAGATCCGTCGCAGGCCACCGTCCCCCGTGCAGCCGCAGTCCCGCCCGCTCATCCCGCGTTCTCGCTCACGTCCTCGAGGCAGCGGGCGACGAGCGCGGTCCAGCCGGTCTGGTGACTCGCGCCGACGCCCCGCCCGGTGTCGCCGTGGAAGTACTCGTAGAAGAGCGCGAGCTCACGGAAGTGCGGATCCGATGCATAGCGCGCCTCATCTCCGTGGCAGGGGCGACGCCCTTCGGCGTCGGGCAGGAAAAGGCTTCCGAGGCGGCGCGAGAGCTCGCGCGAAACGGCGCCGAGGTCGACCGCGTTCGTGCTCCCCGTCGGACACGGAACGACGAACGCGTCGCCGTAGAAGTGGTGGTAGCGCTGCAGCGCCTCGAGGAGCAGGTAGTTCATCGGGAACCAGATCGGCCCACGCCAGTTCGAGTTCCCGCCGAAGAGACCCGTGTTCGACTCGCCCGGCAGATAGTCCACGCGGAACGACATGCCGCCGATCTCGAGCCGGTACGGGGCTGCCGCGTGACCGCGCGACAGCGCGCGCAGCCCGTACGGCGAGAGGAACTCGCTCTCGTCCAGCACCGTGCCGAGAACGCGCTCGAGCTGATCGCGCGAGGGAATCGAGAGCAGGTAACGCGGCACGCCGTTCGCACCCGTCGCTCGGGCGACGTGGCGCGCGAGCTCGGGCCGGTTCTCGACGAACCAGCGGAAGCGCTTGGCGAAGTCGGGCAGGCGCTCGAGCGTCTCGCCCTCGATCACCAGCGCCGTGAAGAGCGGCACCAGGCCGACCATCGACCGGATCTTCAGCGGATGGGTCTCGCCGCCGAGGTGCAGCTGGTCGTAGTAGAAGCCGTCCTGTTCGTCCCAAAGCCCCGTACCGCCGAGCGTGTTCATGGCGTCGGTGATCGCGACGAAGT
>CAZMKX010000036.1:0-12908 GCA_964566375.1 uncultured Myxococcales bacterium | reverse complement strand
GGGCAGCTGCTCGTCCGCCTCGATCCGTCCGACTACGAGGCGCGCGTCGCACACGCGCGCGCGGACCTCGACGCCGCGCGGAACCGCATGTCCCAGTCGAGCGCGGCTGCGGACGCGGCCGCTTCACAGGGCCGCGCCGCGCAGGCGCGCCTGCTTCACGCAGAGCAGGAGCTCGAGCGCATGCGCGGCCTGCTCGCGCAGAAGGTCGCGAGCATCGCGCAGCTTCAGTCGGCGGTCGCCACGCGCGACTCGGCGCTCGCCGAGCTGCGCGCAGCGGAGCAGCGCGAGCGCGCGGAACGCGCGGCGCTCGGCGGCGACGCGCCGGTGCGGCAGGCCGAGGCGGCGCTTCGCGAGTCCGAGCTCGCGCTCGCGCACACCTCCATCACCGCGCCTTTCGACGGCGTGGTCGGTCGCAAGTCCGTCGAGCGCGGCGCGAACGTCTCGCCCGGCCAACCGCTGCTCGCACTCGCCGCCAACTCGGGCAACTGGATCGCCGCGAACTTCAAGGAGACCCAGATCGGCCGGATGCACCTCGGCGACCCGGTCGAGATCCGCGTCGACGCGTTTCCGGATCGCGCCTGGCACGGACACGTCGATTCGATCTCGCCCGCCACCGGCGCGAAGTACGCACTGCTTCCGCCCGACAACGCGACGGGCAACTTCACCAAGGTCGTGCAGCGCGTCCCGGTGCGGATCGCGATCGATCCGGATCCGAAGCCGGATGCGCCCGACGTCGCCGCCGCGCCGGACGATCCCTGGAGTGGTGACTCCCTGCCGGTCGGACTCTCGGTGAACGTGAGTGTCCGCGTCCGCTGAGACCGTCGCCGCGCCCGCCGAGCCGGAGTTCCGCATGGGCCTGCGCACGTGGCTCATGCTCTTCGGCGTCATGCTCGCGCTCGTGCTCGAGATCCTCGACTCGTCGATCGTGAACGTCGCCCTGCCCTCGATGATGGGCAACCTCGGCGCGACCGTGGACGAGATCTCCTGGGTGGTGACGAGCTACATCATCGCGAACGTGATCATCATTCCGATGACGAGCTGGCTGGCCGGGCGCTTCGGGCGCCGGCGCTACTTCACGGGCTCGATCCTGCTCTTCACGCTCGCGTCGTTCCTGTGCGGCTTCGCGACCACGCTGCCCGAGCTCGTGTTCTTCCGCGTGATCCAGGGGCTGGGCGGCGGTGCGCTGATGTCGATGTCGCAGTCGATCATGATGGAGACGTTCCCGCCGCGTCAGGCGGGCATGGGACAGGCCCTCTTCGGCATGGGCGCGACGCTCGGACCGAGCCTGGGCCCGACGCTCGGCGGCTGGATCACCAACGCCTGGTCGTGGCCGTGGATCTTCTACGTCAACATCCCTCTCGGGCTGCTCGCCGCATTCCTGTGTTGGAGCCACCTGCCCGAGCCACGCTTCGTGCGTCGCACCGCGACGACGGACTGGCTCGGAATCGCCCTGCTGGTCCTGGGCGTGGGCTCGCTGCAGACCTTTCTCGAGCGCGGGAACAGGCTCGACTGGTTCGAGAGCGACCTGATCACGGCGCTCGCCGCGACGGCCGGTCTGAGCCTCGTCGCCTTCATCTGGCACGAGCTTCGCGTGGAGCACCCGGTCGTGGATCTGCGCGTGCTTCGCCACCGTGCGCTCGTCGTCGCGTGCGTCTGCGGCGGGATCCTCGGCGTGGGCCTCTACGGCAGCGTCTTCCTGTTTCCGCTCTTCACGCAGCAGATCCTGCACTGGAGCTCGTGGCAGTCGGGGCTCGCGATCGCGCCGTCTTCTCTGGCCACGGCGTTCGTCATGCCGATCGCGGGACGTCTGATCTGGCGCACCGGGCCGGCGCCGCTCTTCGCGCTCGGGATCGCGCTCTTCATCCCGACGCTCTGGGCGATGAGCCACTGGACGACGCAGTCGGGCGCTTCCGACCTGTTCTGGCCGCAGATCGGCCGGGGCGTCGCGCTCGGACTCATGTTCGTTCCGCTCTCGATGTCCGCGCTGCGCAGTCTGCCCCCGCAGGACATGCTGCAGGGAGCGGGCCTCTACAACCTGTGCCGTCAGACGGGCGGGAGCATGGGCATCGCCATTCTCGCCACGCTCGTAGACCACCGCGCCGTCGTCCACCACGCGTATCTCGCGGAGTCGGTGTCACCACTCAGTGTCGTTACGCAGCAACGCCTGCAGTCGCTGGCCGGAGGACTCGCCGCGCACGGCCTCGACCCGACGAGCGCGCTCGACGGCGCGCGCAAGCTCCTCGGGGCCACGCTCGGCGCGCAGTCTTCGGTGCTCGCGTTCCGGGACTGCTACCTGGGGATCCTCGTGCTCTTCGTGTGCATGATCCCGCTCGCTCCGCTCCTGCGGCGTCCGCCCGACGTCGTCAAGGGGTGACGATCGGGAAGAGCCCGTCCGGCCGGTCGAGCAGCGAGAAGAAGGAGAGCAGCTGCACGCGGCTTCCCTCCACGTTCATTTCGTCCGAGAACACCATGTCGCGCAGTCCGGCCTGCCCCGTCGTGAGGCGCAGGAAGAAGTCGCGCGTGAGCTTCACGGTGACCTCGGCGTTCGGGTCCGCCTCGCGCTTCGCGTGGTGCAGCACTCCGTTCTCGAGCGTGAGCACGTGCGTCTCTCCGACGTCCGTGAAGACGAAGTTCAGGCTCATCGCCTTCGTCGCCGCCTTCGGCCCGTTCACGCGCGTGGCCATCGCCGTGAAGAAGTACTCGAGCGGAACCTGGCGCAGCAGCCCGAGCGCGCTCGCGAGACCCGCCGTCTGCGTCGGCGGACCGTGCCGGAGCTCGTACGCGCCGGTCAGGTACTCCGAGCGCCAGGGCCCCGACTCCGCGACGTAGCCGAGCTGGTCGTACGCCCGCGCGAGCAGCTCCCTCGCCTCGGCGTCGTCGGGATTTGCAAAGACCAGGTGATCGAGCAGCGTCGCCACCCAGCGGTACTCGCCGCGCGCGTACGCCTCGCTCGCCTTGCGCTTCACCTCGGCCGCGCCGCCCATCGCCTCGACGTACCGGGTGCCGAGCTCGACCGGCGGAAGGGGATCGAGGTTCGCGGGATTTCCGTCGTACCAGCCGAAGTACATCTGGTAGACCGCCTTCGCGTTGTGGCGGACCGTTCCGTAGTAGCCGCGGTTGGCAAAACTCGACGAGAGGGACTCGGGCAGCTCGAGCTGCTCCGCGATCTCGCGCGGCGTGGCGCCCTCGCTCGCGAGCCGAAGCGTCTGGTCGTGGATGTAGCGGTAGGTGTCGCGCTGGCCGCGCAGGTGGGCGCGCACGCGCTCGGCCCCCCAGACGGGCCAGTGGTGACTCGCGAAGACGATCTCGGCGTCGGGAAAGGCCTGCAGCGCAGCGTCCAGATAGCCGCTCCAGAGCAGCGCGTCGCGCACCTTCGCGCCGCGCAGCGTGTACAGGTTGTGGAGCGTGTGATTCGCAATCTCCGCCGCGCACCACGCCTTCTGCGCGGGCAGATAGAAGGTGAGCTCCGCGGGCGCCTCCGAGTGCGGCGCGTACTGGAAGACGAGCTCGACGCCGTCGACCTCGAGCGGCTGCGGCGTGTGGTCGACGAGCTCCGTCGGCACCGCGATGTCGATCGTCCCGCGCGCGGGCGGCTTGCCCAGGCCCGTGTCGACATAGCCGCGCTCGCCGCGTGGAAGGCCGAGGCCGAACATGTAGATCGCGCGGCGCCCCATCGCGGTGCCGGCAATGACGTTCTCGCTCGTGGCTTCGGTCAGGAACCCGGCCGGCGCGATGATCCGCACCGCCTTGCGCGCCTCGGAGTCGGCGGGCAGGACGGCCTCGATGCCCGCGAAGTGATCGACGTGGCTGTGCGTGAAGATCACCGCCGTGATCGGATCGTCGCCGAGGTGCGCACGCGCGAGCGCGAGCGCCGCGGTTGCCGTCTCTCTCGACGTGAGCGGATCGACGACGATCCAGCCGCTCTTGCCGCGGATCAGCGTCATGTTCGAGACGTCGTAGCCGCGCACCTGGTAGAGACCTTCGGCGACCTGGAAGAGCCCGTGGATTCCGTTCAGCCTGGCCTGTCGCCACAGGCTCGGGTTCACGCTGGCGGGGGCCGCGCCGTGCACGAAGTCGAAGGTCTTCGGGTCCCAGATCGGCTTTCCGTCCGGACCCGGCACGATCAGATCCGGATCGCTCGCGACGAGCCCGCGCTTCGCGTCCTCGAAATCCTGCGGATCGTCGAGCGGAAGCGCGCGCGCTACGGCGGCCTGCGCCGCCCGCGTGTAGGACGTGGGCGCGCTGAAGCCGTTCGCGTCGGCAGCGTCGCCCCCCGGCGAAGGCGGCGGAGGCTTCACGCCTTCCTTGCAAGCGACGAACGATGCGAGAAACGCGAGCGCGACGATCGGACCGACGAGCTTGCCCATGGATCTCCTCCGGGTCGCTGCGATTATGCCCGCCGTGCGATGATGCGAGGGAAATTGCGAAGGGAGCCAAAGCGATGCGCGAGCTCTGCTATCGATCCGCCACCGACCTCGCGAGCGCGATCCGACGCCGCGAGGTGTCGAGCCGCGAGCTGCTCGAAGCCCACCTCGCGCGCGTCGAGAAGCGCAATCCGGCGCTGAACGCGGTGGTGACGCTCGACGCGGAGCGTGCGCGCCGGCGAGCCGCACAGGCCGATGCCGCGCTCGCGCGCGGCGAGTCGTGGGGCCCGCTCCACGGCGTGCCGATGACGATCAAGGACAGCTTCGAGACCGAGGGCGTGCGCACGACCTCCGGCTCGCCGACGCTCGCGGCGCACGTGCCCGCGACCGACGCCGATGCCGTGAAGCGCCTGCGCGGCGCGGGCGCGGTGATCTTCGGCAAGACCAACCTCCCCCTCTTCGCCAGCGATCTCCAGAGCTACAACGCCGTCTTCGGTACGACGAACAACCCGTGGGACACCACGCGCACACCCGGCGGGTCGTCGGGAGGCGCGGCCGCCGCGCTTGCCGCCGGCCTCACGCCGCTCGAGCTCGGCAGCGACATCGGCGGGTCGATCCGCACGCCGTGTCACTGGAACGGCCTGTACGGCCACAAGTCGACCTTCGGGATCGTTCCGATCCGGGGTCACATTCCCGGCCCGCCGGGAATGCTCTCCGAGATGGACCTCGGCGTGGCGGGACCGATGGCGCGCGCGGCCGAGGACCTCGAGCTCGCGCTCGAGATCCTGGCCGGACCCGCCGACGACTGCAAAGTGGCCTGGCGCTTCGCGCTGCCGCGACCGCGTCACGGCGATCTGCGCTCGTACCGCGTGGCAGCCTGGCTCGACGACCCGGACTTCCCCGTCTCGACACAGGTCGGTGACACGCTGCGGGCAACGGTCGGCGCGCTGCGCGCGAACGGCGTGAATGTCGACGAGAAGGCGCGCCCGTTCGAGCGCCTGCGCGACGTCGTTCCCGTCTATCAGTCCCTGCTCTGGGGCGCGATGATCGCCGGCTACCCGGACGAGATCTTCGACGGCATGGTCCGTCACGCCGACGCGAATCCGGGCGACACGAGCGCCTTCGGCACGATGGCGCGCGCGGGCGTCCAGCGCCATCGCGACTGGCTGCGCGCGAACGAGGCGCGCGCGCAGCTCCGCGCGCGCGTCGCCGCGTTCTTCCGCGATTTCGACGTGCTGCTGATGCCGGTGAATCCCGTGCCGGCCATCCCGCACGATCACAGCGAGCCGATGTTCTCGCGCAAGGTGCAGGTCGACGCCGCCTCGCAGAACTACATGGACCTGGTGGCGTGGATCTCGCCCGCGACGCTGTGCCTGAACCCCGCGAGCGTCGCGCCGGTCGGCCGGACGCGCGCCGGACTTCCGGTCGGGATGCAGATCGTCGGGCCGTACCTGGAAGACCGCACGACGATCGACTTCGCACGCTGGCTCGGCGAGCTTTCCGGCGGGTTCGCGAAGCCACCGGGTTTCTGAGCGCGAGCGCCGTCCGCCCGGAAGCGCACTCCCGGCGTGCGTCCTCGTCGCCCGCTGCAGCTCAGTCGGCTTCACGGCTGGCGCGGAGCCGCGTGGCTCGTGCGCGCCTCCACCACCGCGCGAAATGCGCGGTTTCTTGGAACGACTCTTCGGAATTTCCGTGCTGTGCGTCGTCACGGGCTGTGCGATCGTCGGCGGGGTAGGAAGTTCAATGCTCGGAAACTCCACGGAGGCTCGTTTGAGCGCTTCCAAGGCCTTCAGCTCCGTCGTCTGCGGCACCGACTTCAGCGCGTGTTCCGCAGCCGCACTCGAGCAGGCGATTCGGATCGCCGCGTGGTCGAAGGCGCCGCTCCGCGTCGTACACGCGATCGACACGGTCGTGGTCGTCGAGATCGAGAGCGCCCTCTCCCCCTTGCAGAAGTGCATCCGCGACGGGCTGACACGCGACGCCGAGAAGGCATGGCAGGAGTTCGCGTCCGGGGTTCGCGGCGCGAGCGCGTTGCCGATCAGCGTCGTGATCGACAATCGCATCGTCGGCATTCTCCGGTGCGCCCGCGAAGAGCGCGCCGATCTGCTCGTCGTGGGTGCCTTCGGCGACCGCCGTCCGAACGTCGGCCTCGGCACCGTCGCCACCGCCTGCGTTCGAAAGAGCGTCGCCGACGTGTTGCTCGTACGAGACCGCCAGCGCGGTCCGTTCAAGACCGTGGTGGCCGCGACGGATTTCTCGCCCACCTCGGCTCGGGCCCTGGATCGCGCCGCGCGGATCGCCGTCGCGGACGGTGCGGAGCTGCACGTGCTCTACGTCTTCGAGGCCCCGTGGCACAAGCTGCACTATCGAGCACCCACGTTGCTGGCGACGCCCGAGCAGCAAGACGTCTTTCGCGCTTCCCTGGAGCGGCAGCTTCGCGGGTTCGCCGATTCTGCGCTCTCGAAGGTTCCGGAGCTGCGCGTGCGGTACTCGCTGTTCGACTACAGCGGGCCGCGCAGCGGCATCGCGGAGTACGCAAGCCAGATCAACGCCGAGCTGATCGTGCTCGGCACGCGCGGGCGCACCAACCTTCGCGACATCCTCCTCGGCAGTACCGCCGAGAAGACCCTCGCTACCTCGAGCTGCTCCGTTCTGGCCGTGAAGCCCGAAGGATTCCAGCATCCGCTCGCGGGTGAGACGCCCGCGCCCGCCTGATTTCCCGACATCTCCCCCCACCCGCCCGTGGCCGGGGCGGCCTCGGGGATCGGCGTACCGCCATCAGTCGGCGATCTCGTCCTCGCGCCCGCGCACGACGCGTTGGCCCGCGCGCGGGCCGGTCGTCTCGGTGACGACGGTGCACTGCCCCTCGCGGCCGTCGCGTTCGAAGTAGATCACCACCCAGTCGCCCGTCGTGCCGAGCTCGTGCGCGCGCGCCGTGTTCGAGAACAGCGCCGTGAAAGCCCACCGGTCGCGCTCGGTGTGCAGGACCGGCAGCCAGGCCTGCTTCCCCGGGTTGAAGCGGCGCGGAGCGATCCTGCGCAGCGCTCCCGCCGAAGCCTTCCGCCGGTACTCGAGGTCGACGTCGAGCAGTGTCGCGACGGCGGGCCGGCCGTCGGACGGCTCGGCCTGCGGGGCGCCCTGCTTTCCGCGTCGCGCGGCCTCGCGACCGAGGATCCCGGCCAGCGCCTGCTGCACCGCGCGCACGCGCCGCGGTCCGAAGCCCGCCACCCTTGCGAGCCGGCCGTCGTGCGCGGCCAGCTCGAGCTCCTCGAGCGACTCGACGTGGAGCTCCGCGTGCACGCGCTTCGCCAGCTCCTCGCCGATCCCCGCCACCGTCGTGAAGCGATCCTCGGGCGAGACCCTTCCCGCGAGCCGCTCGTGCAGCGACGAACGTCCCGTGCGAACGAGCTCCGCGATCACGCGCGCGAGGCTCCCGCCGATGTCGGGCAGAGCGTCGAGGGCTGCGGTCCCTCCTCGAGCGTAGAGCGTGGCCATCGGCTCGCGCGTCGCGCGAACGCGCCGTGCGCCGTTCCGGTACGCGCGCACGCGGAATCCGTTCGCCTCCTGTGTCTCGAGCAGATCCGCGATGCGCGCGAGCACGTCCGCGATCTTCGCGTTCGAGAGCGAGCCGGAGCTCAAAACGATACCCGCTGCTGCGAAAGGTCGGGCTCACCGCAGAGCGCGAGAATTCGCGCACGCGCCTCGTCGCGGAGCCGGAGGACTTCGGCGAACTCGGCGCCCTTCGGTGCGAGCGGCTCGCAGACCTGAACCGTCACCTGGCCGCGACGCGGGAACCACTGGTCCGCGCGCAGCAGGCTTCGCGCACCGCGCAGCCCCACCGGCACGATCGGAGCTCCCGTCTGCGCGGCGATCATGAATGCACCGAGCTTGAACGGCAGAAGGCCCGGCGTTCGGAAGAAGGTCGCCTCGGGAAAGAACATCACGCTCTCGCCGGCATGCAGGGCATCGACGACGCGCGCGGTGTCCTCCACGCCGCCTTTCGGATCGGCGCGCTCCACGAACACCGCGCCGATCCTGCGCAGGAACGTCCCGGCGACGCGCTGCTTCGCGAACTCCTTCTTCGCGACGAAGCAGAACTCGGACGGAATCGCCGCCACGAGCAGGAGCCCGTCGAGGTAGCTCGAGTGGTTCGCGACCAGGACCCTCGGCCCGCGCGGGACGTTCTCCAGGCCTCGCACGCGCAGCGACGTGCCCGAGAGCCGGACGAAGCCGCGCGCGGCCGCCCTCAGGACGACCCGGCGCGCGGTGACACCGGGCAGGATCGCGACGAGCGGCCAGGCGACGAGTGCGCAGAGGACGAGCGCGCTCCACCAGCGCGCTGCGTACGCAAGCGCCGCCGCGGAAAGGACCGTCCGGCGCCAGCGCGGCACCGCGCTCGATGCGCCCAGCCTCAGCACCTGCCACCAGAGCGCGCGGCGCCGTCGCGAGAGCTCGCCTCGTTCGTACAGCTCGCGGCACGCGCTGCGGCGGATCTTCCCACTCGGGGTCTTCAGCACGGTGTGCGGCGGCGCGAGCACCACGTCGTCGGGCGGGCCGTCGAGCTGGGCAGCGGTCGCCTCTTCGATGCGCCGGCGCAGCTCCGCGAGGTCGGTCGCGCGGGTCTCGCGCGTCTCGGCCAGCACGATCACGCGCTCGGTCTGCGCGGTCGGGTCGAGGCTGCCGAACACGGCGACGCAGCCTTTGCGGACGCCGGGAACGTCGCCGACCGCCTCTTCGACCGCGTGCGCGTAGATGTTCCGGCCCGCGCGGATGATCAGGTCCTTCGTGCGACCGGTGAGATACACGTCCCCCTCCGCGAGGTAGGCAACGTCGCCCGACTCGAGCCAGTCACCGGCGAAGAGCTCGCGGGTCCTGGCGGGATTGCGGAGGTAGCCCGCGGTCGCCGACGGTCCGCGGAACTGCAGGCGGCCTTCCTTGCGATCGCCCGCCTCGTGTCCGGTCTCGTCGACGATGCGGAGCTGGTGGCGCGGGAGCGGCCGGCCACACGCGACGACCTCGATCGCGTCCGCGTGGTCGGCAGCCACGGGAACGGCCAGCCCCTTGCGACTCAGCGCGAGGCGATCGATGCGGTCGACGACCGGTCCGCGCCCCACGGGCGGGAACGTGAGACCGACGCCGCACTCGGCCAGACCGTACACCGGCGCCATCGCCTCCGCGCGGAAGCCGTGAGCGCGAAATCGCTCGGCGAAGCGGCGGACGGTCGATGCGCTCACGGGCTCCGCGCCGTTCGCGGCGAAGCGCAGCGAGCCGAGATCGAGTCCCTCGATCGTCTCGTCGACGATCCGACGCACACAGAGCTCGTAGCCGAAGTTCGGCGACGCCGTGATCGTCCCGCGGTGCCGATGGATCGCCCAGAGCCAGCTCTCGGGCCGGGCCAGGAACTGCAGCGGCGAGAGGATCACCGCCGGTACCGCGTGATAGAGACTGCCGAGCCAGGCGCCGATCAAGCCCATGTCGTGGTACAGCGGCAGCCAGCTCACGAAGACGTCTCGGGACGTCACCTCCGCGGCCTCGCCCATGGCACGGATGTTCGCGAGCAGATTGGCGTGACTGAGCACGACGCCCTTCGGATCGCCGGTGCTCCCGGACGTGTACTGGAGCAGGGCGGTGTCGTGCGTGGCGGGGCTCGCGAGTGGCGTGTCCGCGCCGGCGTCGGCTTGCAGCGCGGCGACCGTGTCGACGCTGCGGATGGTCTCGACGAGCGAACGGAGCAGCGCACCGACGGGGCCGACCTCGGCGAAGGTGACGAGCGCTCGCGTGCGAGCGTTGGCGAGGATTCGCGCCTGCCGACGGACGTGCTCCTCGATCTGCGTCGCGCGCGTCGGCGGATAGATCGGGACGGGTACGCAGCCCGCATACAGCGCGCCGAGAAAGGCGACGAAGAAGTCACGCCCCGCCGGCAGCATCAGCGCCACCGCATCGCCGGCCTCGAGACCGCGCGTCAGGAGGCCTGACGCTGCGCGCCGCGCTTCGCGCCGAAGCTCTCCGTACGCGATGCGGGTCTCGTCACCCCCGCCGTGCGGCAGGACGAGGTGCGGGCGATCGGGATGCAGGCGAACGTGCCACTCGAACGCTTCGAGAAGCGTAGTCGCGCGCTCCGGCGTCTCCTCGACGACCTCCAGCGGCGCGTCGCGGATTCCCGCGATCGCGTCTCGCGGCTCGCTCCGTCCCGTCGCGAGCATCGCCGCGTGCAGATCGCGAAGTGTCTCGGCGGTGCCGAGGAGCGCCTCGGGCAGACGGACGCCGAACGCGCGCTCGAGCCGGCCCCAGAGCTCCACGCGCGCGAGGCTGTCGAAGCCGAAGTCCCGGTCGAGCGAGCTTTCGAGGTTCAGCCGAGCGCGGCCGCGGCGCTGCGGGTGGAGCTCGCGCGAGAGCTCCACGGCGAGCTGCACGAGCGCGCGCTCGGTATCGGCGGAACCACGGGGCGCTTCGCTTCTCGTCTGCATCTGATCGCCTGGTTCGACGCAACTTGCGTGCCGGTTCGTCCGCGGGCGAAACGCGCTTCGGGTGGTACCCCATTGTGGATTCGAGCGTCGGCCGGAGGCAATGGCTTTGGGGGAGCGACTTCCGATCGGAGCGGGTGAAGGTGCGCACCGCCGCTGGCACGCGCTCCATGCCGAGGAGGCCGTCGCGGCCCTCGCGTCCGATGCCGAGCACGGCCTCGAGCCGGCCGAAGCGCGGCGGCGTCTGGCGCGGTTCGGCGCCAACGCGCTGCCCGAGCCGAGGCGCCGCCCTCTTCTGGCGGTGTACCTGGGTCAGTTCAAGAGCCCGCTGATCTACCTGCTCCTGGGCGCCGCGGCTCTCGCGCTCGCGCTCGGCTACCGCAGCGACGCGGTGGTCATCTTCGTGGTCGTGCTGCTGAACGCGGTGATCGGCGCGTTCCAGGAAGGCCGGGCCGAGCGCTCGCTCGCGGCGCTGCGCAAGCTCGCGACGCACCGGGCGCGCGTGATCCGCGGAGGGCGTCAGCAGGTGGTCGAGGCGCGCGAGGTGGTGCCGGGCGACCTCCTGCTGCTGGAGGCGGGCGACGCCGTCGCGGCCGACGCGCGACTCCTGCACGGTGCGGCGCTGCAGATCGCCGAGGCCGCGCTCACCGGTGAGTCCGTACCCGTGGCGAAGCACCTGCTTCCATTGGCGCCCGACACGCCGCTCGCCGATCGACGCAATCTCGTGTACGCGGGCACGCACGTGACCGCGGGCCGTGCTCGCGCCCTCGTCGTGGGCACGGGCCTGGCGACCGAGGTCGGGCACATCGCCTCGCTGTCCGAGACCGCGGTCGAGGCGCCCACGCCACTCGAGCGCCGGATCGCGGACTTCGGGCGCGCGATCATAGTGGCGGCGGCCGGGCTCTTCGCGCTGATCCTCGGCCTGGGTGTCGCCCGCGGAATCCCCCTGGGCCAGATCGCGATGCTCGGGGTGAGCCAGATCGTCGGAATGATCCCCGAGGGGCTGCCGGTGGCGATGACGATCGCCCTCGCCGTCGGCGTGCAGCGCATGGCGCGACGGCGCGCGGTCGTACGTCGCCTGGCCGCGGTCGAGACGCTCGGCTCGACGACCGTCATCTGCAGCGACAAGACCGGCACGCTGACACGGAACGAGATGACCGTCACCGCCCTCGTGCTTCCCGATGGACGCGAGGTCGCCGTGACCGGTGCGGGCTACGAGCCCGAGGGGCGCTTTCTCGCCGACGGGAACGGGCTCGACGCGCTGGCGGACCCGCCTCTTCGCACGCTGCTCGAAGCCGTCGCGCTGTGCAACGACGCGCGGCTCGACGCGCCGCCGGACGGCGGGACGGGCTGGCGCCCGATCGGCGATCCGACCGAGGTCGCGCTGCTCACCGTGGCGATCAAGGGAGGTGTCGTTCCCGAAGAGCTGCGCGCGCGTTCCGCGCGCCACGCCGAGATCCCCTTCGACCCCGACGCGCAAATGATGGCGACACAGCACGGGGACGCGGGCCGCTCGTTCGTCGTGATCAAGGGAGCGCCGGAGCGCGTGCTCGCGCTGTGCGGGGACCTGCGGCCCGGATTGCGAGACACCACGGAACGGATGGCGGAGAGCGCGCTGCGACTGCTCGCGGTCGTCGTGGTCGACGACGCCGAGATCGACGGGCGCGCGGGCTTCGCGGCCTTTCGAGGGCGCGCCAGGCTTCTCGGCCTGGTCGGGCAGATCGACCCGCCCCGCCCCGAGGTGAAGGAGGCCGTCGCGCGCTGTCGCGAGGCCGGGATCCGACCGGTGATGGTCACCGGCGATCACAAGGCGACCGGTGTCGCGATCGCCGCCGCGCTCGGCATCGCGCGGCCGGGGGACGTCGCCGTCGATGGGTCCGAGCTCGAGGGGATGAGCGACGAGGCGCTCGAGGCGCGCATCGGGTCCGTGGCCGTCTTCGCGCGCGTCCACCCCGCCCAGAAGCTGCGCATCGTGACGGCCCTTCAGCGGCGCGGCGAGATCGTCGCCATGACTGGCGACGGCGTGAACGACGCGCCCGCGCTGGCGCAGGCGGACGTCGGCGTCGCGATGGGACTCTCG
>CAZMKX010000035.1:0-13032 GCA_964566375.1 uncultured Myxococcales bacterium | reverse complement strand
CAGCAGCCGGGCTACTTCGCGCGCGTCTTCGGCGACGGCGCGCCCGCGTGGAAGCGGATCGGCTACGCCTGCGTCGTGCCGCTCGCGGCGCCGCTCGTGCGAAAGGGAAACGGCATCAGCGGGGCCGCTTCGCTCGAGGACGGCCATGTCGCTGTGAAGCAGGCGCTCGACTTCGTGTCGAAACGCGTGGGTGCGAGCGGCTTCCTGTGCGGTGACTCGCTCAGCGTCGCGGATCTGACGGTCGCCTCGACGCTCGCGGTGCTCATCCGGCCGAAAGACTCGCCCATGACGGCGCCGGAGCCCGTGGGCGCGGCCTTCCGCGCGCTGATGGACCGCTACGCGTCGCATCCGGCAGCCGCGTGGGTGCAGCGCATCTACGCCGAGCACCGTTTCGCGCGGCGCGACTTCGACGGACCGAGCGAAGGAGCCGTGTGATGGCCGACTGGAAGAAGGTCCCCGCGGAGCTCGCCGCGCGCTTCGACGCCGCGCTGCCCGCGGCCGATGACGTGGTGCGCAAGCAGATGTTCGGCTGCCCCGCCGCCTTCGTGAACGGGAACATGTTCGCGGGGCTTCAAGAGGACCGGCTGATCGTGCGGATCCCGGACGAAGCGGAGAAGCGCCCGTGCGTGATCCTGGGCCGGCGGATGAAGCAGTACGCGATGTTCTCCGACGCGCTCGGGCTCGCGCCGAAGATCATGGCCCGCTGGCTCGAGCGCGGCTATGCCTGCACCCGCGAGCTGCCTGCAAAGCCGGTCGCGAAGAAGCGCAAGTCGATTTCCGGGACGCGCGCGACGGCGCGGAAGTAGACTCGCTCGGGCGCGGACACTTCGCGCACGGAGGCCCGATGGCCGCGTTCGACTATCGCCAGGCGCCCGATCCGATCCGACGCGATCTCGTCGAGGCGCACCGCGCGGCGTGGCAGCACATCGCGCGTCCGGGAACGTGGCTCACGGGCGTGGAGCGCGTAGCGGTCGCGGACGAGACCCGGCGGGCACGCCGCTGTGCGCTCTGCGCGAAGCGGAAGAGTGCTCTCTCCCCGTACGCAGATCCGCAGCCCCACGACGCGTCGGAAGCGCTCGAACCTGCGCTCGTGGATGCGATCCACCGCGTCACGACCGACGCGTCGCGGCTCACGCGACGCTGGTACGAGTCGCTCGGAGCGCAAGGCGTGAGCGACGAGCGCTACGTCGAGGCGCTCGGCGTGGCAGTGATCGCGATCAGCGTCGACGGCGTGCACCGTGCCCTCGGACTTCCGCTCGAGCCGCTGCCGTTGCCGGAGCCCGGCGAGCCGACGCGGGTGCGCCCCGGCGGACTGACGCGCGACGAAGCCTGGGTACCGATGATCGACGCTTCCAAAGTGGCGTCACCCGAGCGCGATCTGTTCGGCCGGGGCCCGCTCGGCGCGGCCTACGTCATGCGCGCGCTCACGCTCGTGCCGGCGGAGGTGCGCGCGTGGCGGGCGCTCTCGGGCGCCCAGTACCTCTCCATCGGGCGCATGACCCGGCTCGAGACCGGCAAGTCGCTCGACCGCGCGCAGATGGAGCTCGTGGCCGGGCGCGTCTCGGCCTTGAACGACTGCTTCTACTGAACCACCTCGCATGCGCTGATGCTCCGTGCGAGCATCGAGGCGAATCGAGGCACAGTGGACTTGCACGCCATCACCGAAGGCGCGCGCGATGATTCCGTCGGCGTCGCACACGCCGCCGAGCTCACCGCCTTCGTCGAGGCCGCGCTGCGCGGGGACGCATCGGCGCTGACGCGCGCTCGCGACGCGCTTCGGGCGAAGGCCGGCGCGGCGGCGCTGGTCGACGCCGCGGGCGTGATCGGAAACTTCGAGCGCATGACCCGGATCGCCGACGGCACCGGAATTCCGCTCGACGGCGCGGTGCAGCTCGCATCGGCCGACTTCCGCGACGCGCTCGGCCTCGGCGCGTATGCTTCGGCGCAGAACACGCGACCCGCGCCGCTCTGGCGTCGCGCGCTCGCGCCCGTTCTGGCTCCGGCCGCGAAGAAGATGATGGCGCGGTTCATGAGCCGGTCGGGCTGAAGGTGGGGATTCGGAAGTGAGGATCGGCGTCTTCGCGACGTTCATGTCACCGCTCTGTACGCCGGAGTTCATTGCCGATTTCGGCCGCCGCGCGGAGGGTGCGGGGCTCGACTCCATCTGGATGGGCGAGCACGTCGTGCTCTTCGATCGCACCGAGTTCCCGTACCCCGGCTCGCGCGACGGGAAGATCCCCGTGCCTGCGGGCGGCGGAATGCTCGACACCGTCGCGACGTTCGGCTTCCTCGCCGCGGCAACGACGCGGATCCGCCTCGGCACGGGCATCACGCTGATCTCGCAGCGCAATCCCGTCTACACCGCCAAGGAGTTCACCACCCTCGACTGGCTCTCTGGGGGTCGCATCGACTTCGGCATCGGCGTCGGCTGGTGCAAGGAAGAGGTGATCGCGAGCGGCTACACCTGGGAGGATCGCGGCGCGCGCAGCGACGAGTTCCTCGAGCTCGTGAAGCGACTCTGGACGGAGCCGGTGGCGAGCTACCGCGGCAAGCACTTCCAGCTCGCCGAGTGCCGCCTCGACCCGAAGCCGGTGCAGAAGCCGCACCTGCCGATCCTGGTGGGCGGCCACAGCGCGCCGGCGCTGCGGCGCGCCGCGCGCTACGGCTCGGGCTGGTACGGCTTTGCGATCGGACCCGACGAGACGGCGGAAATCCTGAAGAAGCTCGACGCGGCGCTCGCGGCCGAGGGCCGCACGCGTGACGGCTTCGAGATCGTCGTCACGCCGCCGTTCCGGATCAGCGAGGACATGCTGCGCGCCTTCGCGGATCTCGGCGTCGGTCGCGTGATCGCGCAGCTCGGCTCGCAGAAGCCCGAGTCGGTGACCAGCAAGCTCGCGGAGCTCGAGCGCTACGCGCGCATCGCGGGGTGACGCGCGCGAAGACAGCGCTCAGTCGCCGCCGCCGATCTTGCGCAGAAGGCTGAGCAGGGCGGCGCGCTCGGTCTTCCCGAGCGAGGTCAGGAACTCGTCCTCGGCCGCGAGCAGCGCTTCGAGAAGCTCGTTCCTGCGCGTGCTCGACCAGGCGACCGGCTCGACGATGAACGAGCGGCGGTCGGTGGGGGAGGGCACGCGGCGCACGAGACCGGCCTTCTCCATGCGGTCGAGCGCGCCCGTGAAGGCCGAGCTCGACAGTGCGAGCAGTGCCTGCAGCTCGCCGATCGGCATCGGGCCTTGCGACCAGAGCGTGAGCAGAACGTTCGCCTGCGACGCGGACATCCCGTGCGGCCGCGCGGCGGCGCTGACGTTCCGCGTCAGGCGGCGGAACGCGCGACCGAGCTCGTAGCCGATCGAGCCCTCGAGCCCGGGCGATCTGGAGTCTCGCTTGCGAATATCTCGTATGTGAGATATTTCTGGAGCCGCGTCCAGAGGAGATCCGCGAAATGAAGCTCTCGATCGCGCAGCGCGAGCAGTACGAGATCGACGGCTACGTGGTCGTGCCCCGCGTGCTCGACGAGGCCGAGGTCGCCCGGATCCTCGCGCGGGCCCGCGCGATCGCGCACGGCGACTTTCCGCCCGAGGCCCGGACGAGCGTGATGCGCGACATCCACTTCGCGAAGCGCCTGCTTCCGATGCCCGAGGATCCGGAGCGCGCGCTCTGGAAGATCATGAACGCCGACCGCTACGACCCGGTGCTGCGCGAGGCGATGCGTTCGCCCGGTCTTCTCGACGCGGTCTCGGGACTGCTCGGCGACGATCTGCTCGCGTTCCTGTTCATGCTGATCTACAAGCCGCCGCACGTTCCCGATTCGGTGCACCCGTTCCACCAGGACGGCCTCTACTTCCAGTTCGAGCCGCACGATCTCGTCGCGGGCGCGTGGGTCGCGCTCGATCCGGTCGACGCGGACAACGGCACGCTCTGCGTCGTGCCCGGTACGCACCGCCTTCCGATCACCGGCCACGAGGTGATTGCGGGCGTGAACGCGGGAGCCTTCGGCGCCTCGGGCGTCGAGGGCTCGGCGGACATGCTCGCGAAGTCGGTCACGCTCGATCTGTCTCCCGGCGATGCGGTGCTCTTCCACCCGCACCTGTATCACCGCACCGGCGGGAACTGCACCGATCGACACCGACGCGTGATGACGCTCCACTTCGCGAGCGCTCGCTGCCGCTCGCTGACGCCGACCCAGCCGGACGTGTACGCCTTCACGCTCGTGCGCGGAAGCACCTACCCGGGCTGCCTGCAGCCGGCGGTGGCGCCGAAGCTCGGCTTCCGCAGCGGCGACGTGAAGCTCTAGGAGCGCCGTCGCGGCACGAGCCGTACGGGCGTCCGCTTCCAGGCGTTGAGCTCGTTCGAGCGAAGGCGCACCGGCTCCCCGGCCAGCTCGACCGCTTCGAAGCGCGCGAACAGGTCCTCGAGGAAGACGCGCGCCTCGAGCCGCGCACGACCTTCGGCGTGAAGGCGTGCAGCACGCGGCGACGCATTTCCGTGTGGCGCGGGGGATCGAGCGAGAGGAGCGTGGGGAGCTGATCGGTGTAGTCGACGAGTTGCATCCCCTTCGCCTCGGCCGAGAAGAGCGCCGGGTCGCGCCACACCGCGAGCACGTCGGCGTGCTACGACAGCGCCCAGTAGCCGCCCGAGTCCGCTTCCTGCCAGCTGACCGGCTGGCGTGCACGGAGCTCGGCCAGACGCGCATGGGGAACGCCCGCGGTCAGCAGATCGACGTCGAGCAGATGGGGTTCACGCGCCGGCATCCGGCGATTCTACCCCCGCACCCGCTCGGGACGCGCCGAGCCGGTAGAATCGCGGGGTTCCGAACCGAGAAGGAGTCGTGTCCGTGCCCCGATTCGAAGCTCCGCCCTCGATCCGCGCCGAGGCCGCCGCCGCGCTCGTGAAGTCCGGCGACTGGGTCGACTACGGGCTGAACGCCGCGCAGCCCGACGTCTTCGATCGCGCGCTCGCCGCGCGCGCATCCGACCTTCGCGGCGTGAAGATCCGCTCCGGGCTCGCGCTGCGTCCGCGCGCCGTGCTCGAAGCGGACCCGAAGGGCGAGCACTTCTCGATGCTCTCGTGGCACTTCGGCGGGCTCGACCGCAAGGCGGCGGACGCGGGCATCATGCACTACATCCCGATGAACTTCGGCGAGGCCCCGGACTACTACCGGCGCTTCATCGAGCGCATCGACGTCGCGTGCCTCCAGACCGCGCCGATGGACGCGCACGGCTTCTTCAACTTCGGGATCACCGTCACGTTCTTGAAGGCGATCACCGAGCGCGCGAAGACGCTGATCGTCGAGACGAACCCCAACGTTCCGCGCGTGTACGGCGCCCAGGAGGCGGTGCACGCGCGCGACGTCGACTTCGTGCTCGAGGGCGACGACGCGCCGCTTCCGGAGCTTCCGAACGCGCCAGCCAGCGACGTCGACCGCAAGGTCGCGAGGCTGATCGCGGCCGAGATCGAGAACGGCGCGTGCCTCCAGATCGGCATCGGAGGGATGCCCAACGCCGTCTGCGCGATGCTGAAGGACGCCGGCGTGAAGGAGCTCGGCGTACACACCGAGATGATGGTCGACGGGATCCTCGAGCTCTACGAGGCGGGTCTGGTGACCGGGGAGCACAAGCAGATCAACCGCGGACAGATGGTATTCACGTTCGCTGCCGGCTCGAAGCGACTCTACGACTTTCTCGACCAGAACCCCGAGGCGCAGAGCTTTCCGGTCGACTACACGAACCTGCCCGGGAACATCGCGCGGAACGAGCGCGTCACGTCGATCAACAACACCACGCAGATCGACCTGCAGGGTCAGGCGGCGAGCGAGTCGAGCGGGCACCGACACATCTCCGGGACGGGCGGTCAGCTCCAGTTCGTGCGCGGCGCCTACGCCTCGAAGCGCGGCAAGTCCTTCGTCTGCCTGTCGTCGACCTACGAGCGCCACGGGCGGCGCGAGAGCCGGATCGTCACCACGCTCACGCCCGGGAACGTCGTGACGACGCCGCGCACCGACACGATGTACGTCGTGACCGAGTACGGCATCACGAACCTGAAGGGGAAGTCGGTGCCCGAGCGCGCCGTCGCGCTGATCGCGCTCGCGCACCCCGACTTCCGCGAGCAGCTCTCACGCGAAGCGCGCGAGCTGAAGCTGATCCCCCGCGCGTTCTTCTAGCCGCCCGCCGCCGTCGCCATCGACTCGCGCGCGCGCTGACGGATGTAGTGCATCAGCTGCACGAGCTGCGCTTCGTCGAGCTCGCCGAAGCGCGGCATTCCCTTCGGAACGCGCTCACCGGCGACCACGACCTCCTTGAAGGCGCCCAGCGTGAGGGGGATCGCGGAGGCGCGCAGGTCCGGTGCCGTGCCGCCGGAGACCACGCCGCCGCCGTGACACGAGGCGCAAGACCGGCTGAACGTCGCTTTGCCGAGCTCCGCCTTCGCCGCGTCGACGACGAACGCCGGATCGTCCGTGGGCCGCGCGGGCAAGGGCCCCGGCGACGGCGGCATCGGAAGCCTGCCGTCGAGCGTGAACGTGTAGAGCCGCCGTGGCTGCGCCTTGTACTGCCAGCCGTGCTGCGCCGCGAGGGTGCCGGCAAGCAGACCCGCGCCTCCCCATCCGGCCAGGATCGAAACGTGCTGCACGCCGTCCACCGTGTACGTGATCGGGGGAGCGGAGAGACCGACACCGAGGTTCGCCGACCAGAGCTCCGCTCCCGTGTACGCGTCGTAGGCTAGAAACACGCCGTCGGCGCGGCCCTCGAAGACGAGATCACCGGCGGTCGTCATCGTGCCCGGGTTCCAGTTCGGCGGAAGCGCGATCTCCCAGGCCTTCCTCTTGCCCACCGGATCCCACGCCAGAAGCGAGGCGGTGCTCGCGTCCGCCGGTGTATCGGCGTCCGCAAAAGCCACGCCGGGATCCACGCGCCGGTCCGGCGAGGTCCAACGCTTCAAGTCGATGCCGGTGTCCTTGAAGACTCCCGCCATCTCGATCATCGGGATGTACACCAACCCGGTTCGCGGGTTGTACGACATGGCATGCCAGCTGTGCGCTCCGAACGGGCTCGGCCAGACCTCCGCCTCGCCGTCCTCGTAGCGCGAGCCGGGGATCTCGACGGGCCGGCCCGTCTTCAGGTCGACGTGCGATGCCCAGGTCACCTTCGCGATCTTCTCCGCCGAGAGCAGCGTTCCGTCGCTTCGATCGATCACGTAGAAGAAGCCGTTCTTCGGCGCGTGCATCAGCACCTTGCGCTTCGCGCCGCCGATCTCGAGATCGGCCAGGACGATGTCCATGCTCGAGTTGTAGTCCCAGGTCTCACCCGGAACCGTCTGGTAGTGCCACTTGTACTTCCCGGTGTCGGCATCGAGCGCGACGATCGAGCACAGGAACAGGTTGTCGCCTCCGCCCGGGCTGCGGATCTTTCGGTTCCACGGCGAGCCGTTTCCGGTGCCGATCAGCACCTGGTTGAACTCCGGATCGTAGGTGATGCCGTGCCAGGTGTTTCCGCCGCCGCCGACCTTCCACCACTCGCCGGTCCAGGTCTTCGCGGCCATCTCCATGGTCTCGTCTTCGAAGCCGTCGGCGGGATTCCCGGGCACCACCCAGAAGCGCCAGGCGAACGCGCCGGTGTCGGCGTCGTAGGCGGTCAGAAACCCGCGCGCGGCGGAGATCTCCGTTCCTCCGTTGCCGATGATCACCTTGCCGCGGAATGCCTTGGGCGCGCCGGTGATGTAGAGCGGCGTCTTCGGATCGGTGGTCTGAACCTCCCAGATCTTCGCGCCCGTCTTCGCATCGAGTCCGATCAGGCGGCCGTCGATCGTGGCGATGATCACCTTGCCGTTCCAATACGCGAGACCGCGACTGATGTCCCACATCACGCGCAGGCGGTCGCCCGCGTGCTCGATCGACTTCGGATCGAACTCCCAGAGCAGCTTCCCGGTCTTCGCGTCGACGGCGCGCGTGCGGCTGAAGCTGCCCGTGAAGTACAGCACGCCGTCCACCACGAGCGGTGTCCCGTTCAGCGTGTTGTCGTCGGGGAGCTCGAGGAACCAGTCGAGCCCCAGACGCTTCACGGTGTCGCGATTCACCTGGTCCAGCGGGCTGTAGCGCTGCTCACTGTAGTTGCGGCCGAACGCCAGCCAGTTGCGCCCGTCGCCGACCTCCGCAAGCGACGCGTCGTTCACGACCGTGGGTGCGACCGGCGCCGCGGCGGCAGCCGGAGGGCTGGAAGTCCGCGCAGGCGCGCAGCCAAGAGCCGATAGGGCCACGAGGCCCAAGACGATGATGCCGGGCAACACGATCCTCCCCCTCCCATCGAGACCCGATCGGGCGTCGATCCGCTTATACACGACACACGGCCCTAGATGTGCAAGTCCTCCACGACCCAGCGCGCCGGATCGTCGAAGCGATTGCGGGCCAGCGGAGCCAGGTCCGTCCCCTCGTAGCGCCCGGTCGCGATCAGCGACGCGACGCTCGAGCCCACCGCGTAGGACTGCATCACGCCGCGACCGGTGAAGGAGTGCGCCTCGAACAGGTTCGCGAAGCCCGGGATGGCTCCCGCGATTCCGCTGCGATCCGGTGTCACGTCGTACAGCCCCGCCCAGCCTCGCACGTGGGCGCAGCGCTCGAAGACGCTCGCGCGGTGCGCGAGGCGCGGCCAGATCTCGCTCTCGAAGAACGCGTCGCCGTCGTAGGTGAAGTCGAAGCCGGGCGCCTCATCCGGCGTCGACCAGCCCGCGAGCACGTACCGGCCTTCGGGGTGGAAGTACAGCCCGCTCGCGTCGACGATCATGCCGAGCCCCGGGAGCTGCGCGCCGGCGGGGACGGCGCTCGTGCGGACGTCGACCAGCGCGATCTGCCGGCGAACGGGCTCCGTCACGTCGCGCAGCCCGATCTTCGCGAGCAGCACCGACGACCACGCGCCCAGGCAGTTCACGAGCACGTCGCACTCGATCCGCGTCTCGGCGTGCGCGGACGCGGGCGGGACGTGGTGCGTCGTCAGGATCTCGCGGAGCGCGCCCGCGGCATCGATCGGATCGCCGCGCTCGACCTCGATCACGTCCACGTGCGAGATGCGCCGCAGGCTTCCGGCACTGCCGGCGCTGCGCACGGTCGAGATGCCCGAAACGTAGTGACGATTGAGGAAGACCACGCCGCGGCGCTCGGCCCCGGCGCGAAACCAGGCGCGGACGGCGTTCGGGTTCACGAGCCCGTCGCGCGGCGAGAAGGTCGCGCCCACGATCTCGTCACGCGCGCGGTCGAGCAGGGGAAAGCGCTCCCAGATCTCGCCCGGCGACAGCGCCTCGACACCGAGCCCGCGCGCGTTCTGCAGCGCGCGCTTCTCGAGCGCGCGCGCGAAGAGCGACCGGTCGGCGTACAGCCAAAGGTATCCGCGCTCCGAGAAGCCGAAGTCCGACGCGTGCGCGCGAAAGAAGTCGAGCGTCGCGCGGCAGGCGTCCACGTTCACCGGCTGCCACCAGGTCGCGCGCACCCCGCCGGCGTTCAGCTCGGAGGACGCGTACACGCCCGCGAGATCCAGGTCCAGGACGACGATGCCGTCGACGCCGCGCTCGGCCAGCGCCCACGCGACGCTCGTGCCGATGATCCCACCGCCTGCGATCAGGATCCGCGCTCGCTCGGTCATGGGCACGGGCCGGTCCTCGCCGCGATCGCTCGCGCCGCGATCCGAGCGACCACGGTTCCGGATCCGTCCTCCAGACAGAAGACGCGCGCGTTGGCCGAGCGACACGACGCCGCGCCTTCACCCGCCCGATCCCGGGCGGCGATCTCGTCGTCGAGGAAGCGCATCTCTCGGAGCGTCGGCGGCTCTCGCATCACGCGGACCGGATCGTGCTCCGGTTCGCGCGCGCCCGTCAACCGTTGGCGCTGGAAGCGCGATCCGCGCCGCCTGGTGCGACGGGCATGCCTACGGAACGCAGCTACCGCTCGGGCCCGCGCTGCAGACGAGCGGACAGAGCGCGCACTTGGGTCCGGGCGCCTTCCCGTTGAGCAGACGGAAGCGCGACAGGTCCGCGGATCCGATCAGGCTCCCGTTCTCGTCCAGGTCGAAGATCGCGCAGGGCCGCGTGTGCAGCGTGCCGCAGGCGTCCGCGGTGCGGCTCTGGGCGTTTGCCGTGCGGAACTGCGCGAGGTCCGCGGAGCCGACCACGGTGCCGGTGACGTCCGGGAACTTCGCGTCGCACACGTTGCCGTAGCCGTCGTGGTCGTCGTCGCGCTGACCGCCCGTCAGTGTCGCCCAGGGATTTGCAGCGAGGTAGCTCGAGTCGACGCGCGCGTTCGCCACGCTCGAGCAGTTGTCGCAGAGGTCGCCCACCGCGTCCGCATCGCCGTCGGCCTGATTCGCGTTTCCGACCGTGCGGCAGTTGTCGCTCGCATCGGGCGCGCCGTCTCCGTCGGCGTCCGGTGCGCCCGCGATCGGACGGATCACGAACACCAGGTTGAACAGGATTGCGACGCCGTAGAGATTGCCGTCGGGTCCTACCTTCAAGTCCGTGACGCCTCCGAGGGCGGAGGCGAACTCGATCGCAGAGACGTCGTCGCCCGAGTCGAGGACGAGATCGGCGAGGCCGGCATTGGGGGGGACGATGGCCGTGCCCGCGGCGTTCAGTCGGAGGCGGTAGATGCGGCCGCCGTAGGTGCCGATGAGCAGGCTGTCGTCGTAGCTCGCTCCGAGCGCGGAGCCGCGGAGGAACGCGAGGCCCGTGGGCGCGACGGTTGTCCGCCACGAGAACTCCGGATCCGAGTACGCGCTGCCCGAGAGCGCCACGAGCTGCGTGGCGTCGTCGGGATCGCGCGAATCCGGACCCATCAGCACGTCCCAGCCGCTGTTGAAGCCGGGAGCGACGCGATTCACCTCGTCGTATCCGTCCGGACCATTCTCGGATTGCCACAGGGCGCCCGTCTGTGGATCGAAGGCAATGCCGAACGAATTGCGGATCCCGTAGGCGTAGTACTTCGAGAGGTCGAAACCCGGCGCGCTGAGCGGGTTGTTTCCCGGCGCGCTGCCGTCGTCGTTGATGCGGAAGATCACGCTCGAGTCATCGGCGCTCGAGAGCGGCGGATGATTCTGCAATCCGCCCTGTTGAGCGCGGTCGCCGACGACCAGATACAGCTTTTCGTCGGGACCGAAGGCGAGCGAGCCGCCGATGTGGTAGCCGACGTCCACGGGCAGAGCCACCGTCAGGATCCGTACGGGGCTCGACAGCGTGCCGTTCGCGAACGTGAAGCGCTCCACGCGGTTCTGCAACGGCGTTCCGCTTTGAGTATCCCCGCCGGTCGCGCTCGGCGTGTAGAAGAGATACACGTACGGCTGTTGCGGGAAGCCCGGGTGAACCGCGATCCCGAGCAGTCCACGCTCCCCTCCGCCGAACACCGCGAGGTCGAGCGCCAGACCGGCCTGGCGGACGCCGTTCACCACGTTCACGACGCGCCCCGTGTCCTTCTCGGTCACGAGGAACGCACCCGGCGCGTAGAACGCCATGGCCGACGGCTGCGCCAGTCCACCGATGACGACGGCGTGTTCGAGGTTCGGATCCGTCACGACTTGCCCGAGCGCGGGCAAAGCGAACGCCATCAGAAGGGCGAGAGAAGCGAATGACCACGGGCTGCGATGCATCGGTGGAACCTCCGGCCGGCTCACTGTGCAAGAGCGGGGCCGCTTGTCTCCGCCGGACGAGCGCGCGTTCGATCACGGACTGCGCGCGAATCTACATTCGACCGTGGCGATCCGCGCGAGAGACGCGCGAAGGGTGAGCGCGCTCACCTTCCGTCGCGAAGCGCCTCGAGCGCGTACCAGCGCGCGTAGACGGTCTCGAGCTCGGTCGCGAGCTCGGCGAGCCGCGCGTGCACGCGCGCCTGCTCCGCGGCTTCGAGCTTGTAGAACGCGGGCTCGTTCAGCCGCGCAGCGAGCGCGGCCTGCTCCGTCTCGAGGGATTCGATCCGGGCGGGCGCCTGTTCGAGCTCGCGCGCGTCCTTGAAGCCGAGCTTCGCGGCCTTCGGCTTTGCGACGGCCAGGGGCGGCTTCTCGTTCGCGGTCTTGGCCGGCTCGGCTCCGGCCTTCGCGCGCTGCCGCAGCCAGTCGCTGTACCCGCCGACGTACTCCGCCACGCGGCCGGCGCCTTCGAACACGAGCGTCGACGTGACGACGTTGTCGAGAAAGGCGCGATCGTGCGAAACGAGCAGGAGCGTGCCGCGGTAGCTCATCAGGAGCTCCTCGAGAAGCTCGAGCGTCTCGATGTCGAGGTCGTTGGTCGGCTCGTCGAGCACGAGCAGGTTCGCGGGCTGCGCGAACAGGCGCGCGAGCAGAAGCCGGTTGCGCTCTCCGCCCGAGAGGGCCTTCACCGGCGTGCGCGCGCGGTCGGGGCTGAACAGGAAGTCTTGCAGGTAGCCGATCACGTGCCGGCGCTGGCCGTGCACGTCCACGTACTCGCGGCCCTCGGCGATGTTCTCGATCACGGTCTTCTCGAGCTCGAGCACGGCACGAAGCTGGTCGTAGTACGCGATCTCGAGCTTCGTGCCCAGCCGCACGCGCCCCGAAGTCGGCGCGAGCTGGCCGAGGAGCAGCCGAAGCAGCGTCGTCTTGCCGACGCCGTTCGGACCGACCAGGCCGATGCGATCGCCGCGCATGATGCGCAGCGAGAAGTCCTTCACCGTCGGTGGCGCGCCGGCGCTCCACGCGTACGAGACGTTCTCCGCTTCGGCGACGAGCTTGCCCGAAGCCTTGCCCTCGTCGAGTGCGATGCGCGCCTTGCCCTCGAGCTCCCGGCGCTGCGCGCGCTCGTTGCGCAGCGCCAGGAGCGCTCGGACGCGGCCCTCGTTCCGCGTGCGCCGGGCCTTGATGCCCTGGCGGATCCATACTTCTTCCTGCGCGAGCTTCCTGTCGAAGAGCGCGGCGTGGCGCTCCTCCTCCTCGAGCGCCGCGGCCTTCTTCGCGAGATACGTCGGATAGTCGCCGGCCCACGACGTGAGCATGCCTCGATCGAGCTCGACGATGCGCGTCGCCAGGCGCGTGAGCAGCGCGCGGTCGTGGGTCA
>CAZMKX010000034.1:0-13185 GCA_964566375.1 uncultured Myxococcales bacterium | reverse complement strand
GCTTCTGCTTCAGCCAGAGCGGAAGCCCCATCAGGAAGAGCTTGAAGCCGACCGGAGCGTAGGCGACGTAGGTCTCGAGCAGTCGATCGAATTTCAGCAGCGGCTTGTCGTAGAACGCGACCAGATCGACGTTCTCGATGCCGATCCCGCCCTCGCGAAGGCAATACTCCACGGCCTTGGCCGGGAAGTTGTAGTCGTGCTTCTTCCGGGTGAAGCGCTCTTCCTGCGCGGCTGCGAGAATTCGACCGTCCTTCATCAGACAGGCCGCGCTGTCGTGGTAGAAGGCGGAGATGCCCAGGATGTTCATTCGCTTCCCCCGAAAGGCCGGAGATTTCAGGTACAGGTCGCGCGTACCTTCCCGTCGGAGCGGATCGGCCCACGCGCGCCGCACTTGAGCGCATCGACCGCTGCGCTCCGGGATCGACGTCGGGGATCATACCGACGGCCCGGGAAGTGCGCACACCCGCGAGCCCTCAGAGCAGCGGAAGCGCCCGAATACGCCGCCGTGTCGCGGCGAACACGGCGTTCGCGACTGCGGGGGCCACGGGCGGAGTTGCCGGCTCACCCACGCCGCTCGGAGGCGCCTCGCTCTCGAGGATCGCCACCTCGATCCGCGGACTCTCGGCAAGCCGCATGAGCGGATAGTCGTGGAAGTTGCCCTGCACGACACCGCCGCCCTCGACCGTGATGCGGCCGTGCAGAGCGGCCGTGAGCCCGAACAGGATGCTCCCCTCGACCTGCGCGCGGATCGTGTCGGGATTCAGTGCACGACCGCAGTCGATCGCGCAGAAGATCGCGTGCACCCGGGGCAGACCGTCCGCACCGACGCTCACCTCGGCGACCAGGGACACGCTCGTTCCCGCCATCGCGTATTGCGCGATGCCGAGGGCGCGGCCGTCGTCTCGCGCGCGGCCCCAGCCGGCGACCTCGGCCGCGCGATCGAGCACCGCGAGATCCCGTCCCGAGAGCAGCGCGCGGCGATATGCGTACGGATCGACCGACGCCGCGTGCGCGAGCTCGTCGACGAAGCTCTCGAGGAAGAATGCGTTCTGCGACGCCTGAACCGCGCGCCACCAGCCGACGGGGAGCGAGCTCTCGACCAGCGAGTACTCGAGGCGCTGACTCGGGATGGTGTAGTTGAGCGGAGGGAAGTTTCCCGAGGCGATCCAGTCGACACCCGAACGGATCAGCGCAGGCAGTCGCCACCAGACGAACGGCGGCACCCAGCGCTGCGGAGCGAGCGGCGAGCCGAGCCGCTTCTGGGCGCGCCCCACCGCGCCCTGAAGCCAGACCGGCGCGGTGCGATCGGACCAGGGCCCGGCGACGTGAAACGCGAATGCCGCGGGCTTCCCGCCGTCGTCGAGCGCTGCGCGAAGCTCGGCGGCGCAAGCCGGGCGGTAGAAGTCGTGACGGATGTCGTCCTCGCGCGACCAGATCAGCTTCACCGGCCGAGCGACCGCGCGCGACGCCAGCGCCGCCTGCACCGCCACGTCCGTCTCGACGCGCCGACCGAACGCGCCGCCCATCAGCATCGGGTGGACCGTGATCGTCTCGGGGTCGATCCCCAGCGCGGCACCTACGTCGGCGCGAACCTGGCTCTGCGCCTGCGTCGTCGCCCAGATCTCGCAGCGGGATCCGACGACGCTCGCGGTGCAGTTCATCGGCTCCATCGTCGCGTGGGCGAGCCACGGGACCTCGTAGCGAGCCTCCACGACCTTCGCCGCTCCCGCAAACGCGGACGCGACGTCGCCAGTATCGCCGACGACGAGCCCCGGCGTCGCGAGCGCCTCGTGAAGCCGCCTGGAGTACTCGGGCGTGTCGACCGCCGGTGTGCCGCCAGAGAAGACCGGCGCGAGCGCGTCGGCTGCACGGCGCGCCTGCCAGTAGCGATCGGCGACGACGGCGACACCGTTCGGTATCTCGACGATCGCCCGCACTCCGGGCATCTCGCGTACCGTCGGGTAGGCGGCGCTGGCCACCCCGGCTCCGGGCACGCGGCCCAACGCGGGAACCGCGTACAAGAGGCCGTCGACCTTCACGTCGATCCCGAAGACGGCCGATCCGCGCACCTTGTCGGGCAGATCGAGGCGCGCGAGCGGCTTTCCCAGCAGGCGGAAGGTGGCGGGCGACTTGAGCTCGACCGACGCGGGAACCGGCATCTCGCCTGCGCGCACGGCGAGCTCGCCGTACCCGAGCGAACGCTGCGTCGCGGGATGCGTCACGCGTCCGCCGACGGCGACGCACTCGCTCGCGGGAACCGACCAGGCTCGCGCGGCGGCCGCGACGAGCATCGCGCGCGCAGCCGCTCCCGCGGTCCGCATCGGCTCCCATTCGAGCTGCACGCTCATGCTGGCACCGGTCACCTCGCCGCGCAGCGGCCCGGTCGAGGGCCGCGCCTCGACGCCTACCTGATCCCAGGCCACCTCGAGCTCCTCCGCGACGAGCGCAGCGAGCGTGCTGTGAATCCCCTGCCCCATCTCGGCCTTCTCGACCCAGACGGTGACCTGGCCGTCCGGCCCGATGCGGATCCACGGCCCGACGGACGTCTCGTCGAGCGCTGTCGTCGCGCCCACGACAGCCGACGCCGCGTCGCCGGAACCGCCCGATCCACGGAGCTGCCGGATGGCCAGCACCAAGCCACCCGCGAGAAGCGCGCCGCCGACCAGGAACCGCCGGCGGCTCAGATTCGCAATCCGCTCAGTCGACTGCGCCACGAGCCGCCCGGTGGATCGCGCGCCGTACGCGCGGCTGGGTTCCGCAGCGACACAGGTTCGTGATCGACGCGTCGATCTCGGCGTCGCTCGGCCGGGGTCGATCGCGGAGCAGCGCCGAGACGGCCATGATCATGCCCGGCTGACAGTAGCCGCACTGCGCGACCTGCTCCGAGATCCAGGCCTCGATCACGGGCGACGGGCCCTCGGATTCGAGTCCCTCGATCGTCCGGATCTCGCGGCCGGCCACCTGGGAGAGCGGAACGACGCAGGACCGGACGGCGGCGCCATCGAGTTGCACCGTGCAGGCCCCGCACAGCCCGATGCCGCAGCCGAACTTCGTCCCCGTCAGCCCGAGGTGGTCGCGAAGCACCCAGAGCAGCGGCGTGTCGTCCGCCGCGTCCTCGACGCGAACCTCCCCCCCGTTGATCCGAAGAACCGGCATGTCCGGGACAGACTAGCCACGAGATCTCCGGGGCGCACAGCCGCGTGCGGATGCGCGAGCGGCGGGAAGCTCCGCGTACGCGTGCGTCCGCACTCCCCGCGCAGACGATGCGCACGAATCGTTCCTGCAAGCGCAATTGCAGTCTCACTGAGAGATGGAGCGCGCGAGTATCTCGATCAGTCGATTCCAATCTGTCTCGACTTGCTCTACGATCGTCACTCTCGCGCGCGGCTCGCAGGACGCATGCAGGGCTTCGGGGGGCGGCTGGGCTTGGACACGAGCGATCGAGCACGAACTCACCCGCTCACCCCGTCGCAACAGACTTTCTGGGCGCTGGCCGAGATCCTGCCCGACTCGTCGATCGGAAACGAAGGGTTGATCCTGCGCATGCGTGGACCCCTTCGGCGCGACGCACTTCAGCACGGCATCGCATCGCTCGCACGGCGTTACGACGCCTGGCGCACGGTGATCGAGATCGAGCGCGACGACCTGTCCGCGAAGCCGACCGCGCGCGTCGAGACCCTCGACCCGTTCCCCGTGGAGGAGATCGACCTCTCCGCTCATCCGCCGGCAGAGCGCGCGCAGCTCGTGGACGCGCTCGTGCGCGAGCGCCTGATGTCGCGGATCGACCTCGCTGTCGGCCCGGCGATGCGGGTCTCGCTCTTCCGCGGCGGGCCCGAAGAGCACCTGCTGCTCTTCGTCTCGCAGCACGCCGCGTTCGACGGGCTCTCGTTCTTCGACGTGCTCCCGCGACGCCTGGCGAGCGCCTACACCGCGCAGGTTCGCGGCGAGCCGGAAGCCGACACACGCGCCGCACCGTTCGCGGACTTCGCGCGCGCACAGGCACGGGTCCTCGCCCAACCGGACCGCCCGACGCTCGCGTGGTGGAAGGAATGCCTGGCCGGCGCCTCGGCGGCACTCGAGCTGCCGCGAGACCGAGCGCGCGCGGAAAGACGGACAGGCCGTGGATTGCGCCGCAGCTTCGACGTCGATGCGCCCCTTCGCACGTCGCTCGTGAGTCGCGCCGACGAGCTCGGTGTCTCGCTCTCGGATCTGCTCCTGACCGCGTTCAGCGCGCAGCTTCGCCGCTATTCCGGGCAGACCGACCTGCTGATCGGCGTGCCGCACGGAAACCGCACGGAGCCGGGAAGCGACGGGCTCTTCGGCTGCGCGATGATCACGCTGCCGCTGCGCCTCGACCTTCGCGCGTGCTCGTCGCTGTGGGAGCTGGCGCAGCACGTCCGCAGTCGCAAACGCGAGGCCTTCGCGAACCTCGACCCCGGCGTGGACGAGATTCTGCGGCAGTCTCTCTCGCGCGAGGCGAGGGAGAGCGGCTCGGGCTATCGAGCGGTCTTCAGCTACGCGAGGCTCGGTCTTCGGGGTCTTCACTTCGAAGGCCTCGACGTGGAGGCCGAGCGCCCGGATCCGGGCTGGACCGCGGTCGACCTGAGCCTCGACGTCAGCGACTCCGGAGACGCCCTGGTCTGCACGGTCGAGGCGGACCTCGACCTCTTCGATCCGGAGACGGTGGAGCTCTGCCTCGCCCACTACGTGAACCTGCTTCGTGACGTGGCAGCGCGCGGCGACGTGGCGATCTCCGATCTCGCGATGCTCACGCCGGAGGAGCAGCCCGAGGCCCGAGAGCGCTCCCGTTCGTTCGCATACCCTCGAGACCTCTGCCTGCACCAGGCGCTCGCGATGCGCGCACCGACGGAGTCGGGGGCGATCGCGGCGGTCTGCCGCGGACGCGAGCTCACCTATCTCGATCTGCGCAGTCGCGCCCGCCAGCTCGCGGCGCACCTCAATGCCGCGGGCGCGCGCCCGGGCGAGCGGGTGGCGTTGGTCCTCGACGATCCGATGCTCGCCCTGGTCGGGATGCTGGGCACACTGAAGTCGGGCGCGGCGTTCGTACCGCTCGACGCCTCGCTCCCTCCGGCGCGAATCCGCTCGATGCTCCAGGTGTGCAGGCCGTGCGCGATCGTGACGGAACGCGGACTGACCGGCGAGACTCCCGACGTTCGGATTCCCGTGCTCTACGTCGACGACCTGCCCGCGAGCCTTCCGATCGACAGCGCGGGCTACACGACTCTCGAGCCCGGCGCCGGCGACCCCGCCTACGTGATCTTCACTTCCGGGTCGACGGGCCAGCCGAAGGGGGTTGTGGTCAGCCATCGCAACGTCGTCAGCCAGCTCTACGCGCGCCTGAATGGCTATCCGGAGCCGCCGCGACGCCTGATCACCGCGCACTCGTTCGTCTTCGATGCCTCGCTCGCCGGCGTGTTCTGGACGCTGGCATCCGGCGGGCTGCTCGTGCTGCCGGACAGCGACCAGCGGCGCGATCCGGTCTCGCTGCGCCGGCTGGTCAACCTCCACCGCGTCACGCACCTGGACGTTCCGCCGGTTCTCCACCGGGAGCTCCTCGAAGGTCTCGACAACGACGACCTGTCGTCACTCGAGGCCGTGATCGTCGGCGGGGAGGCCTGCCCGACCGGGCTCGTTCTCCGACACCAGGAGGTGTTGCCCCGCGCCCAGCTCTTCAACGAGTACGGACCGACCGAGACCACGATCTACAGTACGGTGTACGCCGTGCCGCGGTTCGAAGCTCCGGCGACCAACGTGCCGATCGGACGGCCGATCGCGAACACGCGCTGCTACGTGCTCGATGCGAACCGAGGGCCGCTGCCGCGCGGGGTGAGCGGCGAGCTGTACATCGGCGGGGACGGCGTGGCGCTCGGCTACCTGAACGAGCCGGAGCTGACGGCGGAGCGGTTCCTGGCCGATCCGTTCGCGCCCGAGCCCGGAGCGCGCATGTACCGCACCGGCGATCTCGTACGCCTGCGCCGCGACGGCGAGCTCGAGTTCCTCGGCCGCCTGGACCGGCAGGTGCGCGTTCGCGGCTACCGGGTGGAGCTCGGCGAGGTCGAGGCCGCGCTGCTCACCTGTCCCGGCGTCAGCGCGGCCGTCGCGGCCGTCCAACGAGATGCCGGCGGCGCGCACATCGTCGCATGGGTGGTCCCCGCGCCAGGCGCGAAGCTGACGGCCGCAGAGATCCGCACGCGGCTTTGCGACCAGCTGCCGACCTACATGATCCCGAGCCACGTCTCCCCGATCCCGAGCATCCCCCTCACTACAGCGGGCAAGCTCGACGCCGAACGGCTGCCGCCACCGCAACGCGACGCACTCGCCGACGACGGACCGACGCCCGGCTACATCGACCCGCGCACTCAGTCCGAGTTCCGCATTTCCGAGATCTGGGCGGAGCTCCTCGGTCAGCCGCGCGTCGGCGCCAACGACGACTTCTTCGATCTCGGCGGCCACTCGCTCCTCGCCGTGCGCAT
Organism: uncultured Myxococcales bacterium; assembly: GCA_964566375.1. GTDB lineage: Bacteria > Myxococcota_A > UBA9160 > SZUA-336 > SZUA-336 > VGRW01. The sequence goes on along the minus strand of CAZMKX010000034.1, from coordinate 6,691 downwards.
GCTCAACCTGGTCAGCTCGATTCTCGGCGTTCGCGTGTCGCTGTCCGCATTCGTCCGCGCGCCGACGGTGGCGGGTCTGGCGGGCCTCATGCGGCAGCTCGGCAACGTGCGCGAGGAATCGCTCATGGTGCCGATCCAGCCACACGGGACGCGAAAGCCGTTCTGGGTCATCCATCCCGTCGGCGGTCACGTGGTGTTCATGAAGCGGATGATCCGCCACCTGCCGTCCGACCTTCCGCTGCTCGGGATCCAGGCGCAGGGGCTCGATGGACACCGGGAGCCGCTGCAGACCGTCGAGGAGATGGCGCGACTGTACACGTCGCTGATCCGCGCCGAACAGCCGTCGGGGCCGTACTTCATCGGCGGTCACTCGATGGGCGGCCTGGTCGCGCTCGAGATCGCGCAGCAGTTGCGCGCGGCGGGCGAGACGATCGGGCTGGTCGCGATCATCGACGCGCCGGGGCCCGGCTTTCCGCGCACGCTTCCCCTTCCGCTTCGGATCCTGGATCGACTGCGGTTCCTGCTTCGCGCGAAGTGGCGTGCGCGCGCCGCGAGCGATGGAATGACCGAGTATCTGAGCTACGTGCCTTTCAGCGGCGAAGCGCCGCGCGACACCTTCAGCGACGCCATCTCCCGCGTCTCGATCGCGAACTCGCACGCGGCCGACGTGTACAAGCCGCGCTTCTACCCGGGCCGGATCCATCTCTTCCGCGCCATGCGCACCCCCGACTGGCCGGGACTGCGATTCGACGACCCGCTCTCCGGCTGGGGGCCGTACGCGAGTGAAGTCGTGGTGGTTCCGATCGACAGCGGGCACGTCGAGATGCTCGACGAGCCCGCGCTGACCCTTCTGGGCAAGGCGCTCGGAACGGCTCTCGACGACGCGGCGCAACAGGCCGCCGCCGTTCGCGCCTGAGCCGCTCGGAGCTCCGGTCCGTGGCATTCTGTCCTGACCGGGACGGTCAGGTTGGCCTCGCCAGCGACCGAAGAACGGAGCGGGGACGCCGGCTCTCGGCGAATGCGAGCCGGCGCCCTAGATTACGGGACGAGCGGAGCGTGCGGCGCCCGTCGGACTGCGTGTCGGACTGTTGGGGAGGATTCGCAAGGTGTTCAGGCCCTACGATCGCGAAGCGCTGAAGCGCGAGTTCGACGCCGGCGTTCCATTTCGCCACCTCGTGATCGAGTCGTTCCTCGAGCCGGAGTTCGCGGAGAAGGTGGCGGCCTCGTTTCCGACCTTCGAAGAGGCCGCCGCACAGGGCTTCGAGTTCGACTTCGTGAACGAGCGCAAGAAGATCCAGATCTGCGACTCCTCCAAGTTTCCCGAGCCGATCGCGCGTCTCGACGCGGCGCTCGCGTCGCCGAAGTTCCTCGCGGACCTCGAGTACATCTCGGGGATCACCGGCCTCGAGGCCGACCCCAGCCTCGGAGGGGGCGGCATCCACATGACGGGGCCGCACGGACGGCTCGACGTGCACGTCGACTTCAACTACGTCGCCGATCGCGGCCTGCACCGGCGCCTCAACTTCCTGCTCTACCTGAATCCCGGCTGGGATCCGAAGTGGGGCGGCGAGGTGGAGCTCTGGGACGCGAAGGTGAAGCGCTGCTACAAGACGGTGTCGCCGCTCCTGAACCGCTGCGTGATCTTCGAGACGAGTGAGATCAGCTTCCACGGCGTGCGGCCGGTGGTCGGCCCGCCGGACGTCGTGCGCAAGTCGTTCGCGTCGTACTACTACACGAAGACGCCGCCGCCCGGCTGGAGCGGCCGGCACCACGGCACCATCTTCCGCGCGCGCCCCGACGAGCGGTTCCGGCGCTTCGTCCTGATGCCCGCCGAGCGGGTCAAGGAATCGGGGAAGGACGTCATCCGCGCCTTGCGTCGGCTGGTCAAGAACAAGGGCTGAGCCCGCCCCGCGATGGCGATCCAAGTGATTCCCTACACCGCCGAGTGGGTGGACGCCGTTCTCGCGTTCAACGACCGGATGCACGCGGGTGGAACCCGCTGGGGATGGTACGGTTCGCCCGTCGACGAGTGGCTGCCCGAACGCGACGGACCCACGACCTGGCGCGAGCACTGGCTCGCGGTCGAGGACGGAAAGACCGTGCGCGGAGCCTACGCGCTGAAGCCTCAGCAGTGGTCGATCCACGGCGAGCCGAAGGCCGTCTCGGACTACCAGGGGCCCGTCACCGAAGGCATCGTGAATCGTCAGTTCAACGCACTCGGCCTGCGGCTGCTCCGCGAGATGCTGAAGCAGTACCCCATGCTCTACAGCTGGGGACACGGCGGCCACGATCAGCCGATGCTGCTGATGCTCGAGAAGCTCGGCTGGCTGCTGCACCCGACACCGTTCTGTGTTCGCGTGCTGAATCCGGTCCGCTTCCTGCGCCACAACGCGTTCCTGCGCTCTTCTCCGGCGCGGCGCCTCGCGCTCGACGCGGCCGCGTTCTCGGGTATCGGCTCGATCGGAATCCGCGCGCTGAACGCCGCGCGGTCGCTCCGCGCCCGGACCGCAGCCGGCGCGGAGGCGCGACCATTCGACCGCTTCGAGACCTGGGCCGACGCGCTCTGGGAACGCTGCAGGCCGCTCTACGCGGCGATCGCTGCGCGCGACGCGCGCACGATGAACGCCCTCGCCCGTCCCGGCCGCTGGCCACCCGCGATCAGGCTCCGCGCCGTACACGGCGACGTGACGCTCGGCTGGGCGGTGGTGATGGACACGGCGATGCGCGACGACGAGCGCTTCGGCTCGCTGCGCGTCGGATCCGTCGTCGACTGCCTGGCCGCGCCGGAGGACGCGATCTCGGTCGTCGGGGCCGCCCTCGCCTTCCTGCGCGCGCGCGGCGTGGACCTCGTCGTCTCGAACCAGGCGCATCCGGCGTGGGTCGACGCGTTTGCCGCGAACGGCTTCCAGATCCTTCCGGGCCGGCGCCTCTTCGCCGCCTCGCCCGCGCTCCACGACGCGCTCGCACCCTGGCCCGAAACGAGCCAGGGCCTCCACCTCACCAACATGGACGGCCACGGGCCGCACGCGCTCTAGGATGCGGATCGCGTACCTCATGACCGCCTACCCCGAGGTGAGTCACACTTTCATCCGCCGCGAGATCCTCGAGCTCGAGCGCCGCGGGCACTCGGTCCTGCGGCTGTCGGTTCGCGAGCCGACGAGCCGGCTCGTCGACGCGCGCGATCTCGCCGAGCGCGAGAAGACGGTCTACCTGCTCGCTCGTCCCGGGACGCTCGTCCTCGCGACCGCGCGCGCGCTCCTTCACCCCGTGCGCTTCGCGCGGGCGCTCGTGAAGACGCTCGCGATGTCGCGCCGAAGCGATCGCGGTCTGATCCGCCACCTCGCCTACCTCGTCGAAGCCTGTCTGGTTCGCGAGCGGACCCTGCGCGCGAACTGCGAGCACGTCCACGTCCACTTCGGCACCAACGCCGCCGCCGTTGGGCTGCTCGCGCACGTGCTCGGCGCGCCGCGCTGGAGCTTCACGGTGCACGGCCCGGACGAGTTCGACGCGCCGATCGCCCTCTCGCTTGCCGACAAGATCGCCGACGCGAGCGCCACCGTGGCGATCACGCACTTCGCGGCTGCGCAGCTGCGTCGCTGGTCCCGGCCCGAGCACTGGGACCGGATCGCGATCGTGCGCTGCACGATCGGCGCGGAGTTCGAGCAGGCCGCCGGGCCGATCCCGCGCGGCGCGCGCGGCTTCGTCAGCGTCGGGCGCCTGTCGGCCCAGAAGGGCCAGCTCCTGCTCGTCGACGCGTTCGCGGAGCTCGTCGGGTCGGGCGCGGACGCAACGCTCGTGCTCGCGGGAGACGGCGAGCTGCGCGGCGCGATCGAGGCGCGGATCGCGAAGCACGGCCTGCAGGAGCGCGTCACGATCGCGGGCTGGGTCACCACGGACCAGATTCGCGCGCTCCTCCACGCGAGCCGCGCACTGGTTCTGCCGAGCTTCGCCGAGGGGCTTCCGGTCGTGATCATGGAGGCGTTCGCGCTGGGACGGCCCGTGATCACGACCTTCGTCGCGGGAATTCCCGAGCTCGTCGAGTCGGGGCGGAACGGCTGGCTCGTACCGGCCGGCGCGACCGCCCCGCTCGTCGCCGCTCTCCGTGAGGCCCTCGAGGCGCCCGTCGAGCGGCTCGACGCGATGGGCGCGGCCGGCCGCGAGGCCGTCCTCGCGCGCCACTCGACGACGCGCGAGGTCGAGACGCTGCTCGCGCTCTTCCGGAAGCCCGCCGCGGATGCGGAGCGCTAGCGATGTGCGGAATCGCCGGAGCCGTGGGCGCGCTCGACGCCGGAGTCCTCGACGGAATCCGCGCTGCCGCCGAGCGCCAGCGCCACCGCGGTCCGGACGCCGACGGCTTCTTTGCCACGACCGAGGCCGGGCCCGGCGTGGCGTTCGCACACCGGCGGCTCGCGATCATCGACGTGTCGCCGGACGGCGTGCAGCCGATGTCCGACGCCAACGGCGACGTGGTCATCGTCTTCAACGGCGAGATCTACAACTACCGAACGCTTCGCGCGGAGCTCGAGTCGCACGGCGCGAAGTTCCGCTCGCAGAGCGACACCGAAGTGCTGTTGCAGGCGTACCTGCAATGGGGCGACGCGTTCCTGGCGCGGCTGACGGGAATGTTCGCCTTCGCGCTCTGGGACCGGCGGCAGGGGCGCGTGCTCTTCGCGCGCGACCGGCTCGGCATCAAGCCGCTCTATCTCGCGCGAGTCCGGCGCGGCGGAAACGAGACGCTGCTGTTCGCGTCGGAGCTTCGCGCGCTGCTGGCCACTGGACTGGTCGAGCGCCGGCTCGATCCGCTCGCGCTGCAGACCTACCTCTGGCACGGCTTCGTGGCAGGCAGGCAGGCGCTGGCGTGCGGCGTGCAACGGCTCGAGCCGGGCACGGCGATGTCGGTCGCGCTCGACTCGCTCGAAGCCCGTGAGTGGCGCTTCTGGAGCCTGCCGGAGCACGTCTCCCGACCCGATGCGCTCGACGCGCTCCGCGACACGCTCGAGGATGCGGTGCGGATCCGGCTGATCGCGGACGTCCCGCTCGGCATCTTCCTGTCGGGCGGCGTCGACTCGAGCGCGGTCTCGGCACTCGCCGCGCGCAGCGCGCCCGGACAGCTGCGCACGTTCAGCGTCGGCTTCGAGGAGCTCGCGTTCGACGAGTCGGGCTACGCGCGCGAGGTCGCCGAGCGGCTGGGCGCAGAGCACACGGAGGTCCGGCTCTCGCAGCAGAGCTTCGTCTCCCGCCTCGACGATGCGATCGGCTGTCTCGACCAGCCGAGCTTCGACGCGATCAACACGTACTTCGTGAGCCGCGCAGTGCGCGAGGCGGGAATCACCGTCGCGCTCGCGGGAACCGGCGGCGACGAGCTGTTCGGCGGCTACCCGAGCTTCGTCGATCTGCCGCGAATCGCGCGGGTGTCGCGCCTCGCGGGTCTTCTGCCCGTGAGCGCCGTGCGCGCGCTGGCGCAGGCGTTCGTCCGCCTGAAGCTCGGCCGGCCCGGCGGGCTCGAGCCGCAGGCGCGCTGGGGAAAGCTGCCGGACGCGCTCGTTCAGCGGGGCCGGCTCGTCGAGCTCTACCAGCTGGCGTGCGGCCTGTTCACGCCGCGCTTCCTCCAAGCGCTCGCGCCCGGCCTCGCGTGGAGCCGCACGCACTTCGGGCTCGACCTCGCGCGAAGCGAGACGCTCGCGCGCGCGATCGAGCGCTCGCCGGCTCTCCACGCCGTGTCGATGCTCGAGCTCGCATCGTTCGTCGGAGAGCGGCTCCTGCCCGACACGGACGCCGCGAGCATGGCGGTGTCCCTCGAGGTCCGCGTCCCGCTTCTCGATCACCGGGTCGTGGACCAGCTCGCGGCGACGAGCCTCGACCGTCGCTTTCAGCCGCTCGGCCGAAAGCAGCTTCTCCGCGACCTGGCGCTCGGCGACCTTCCGCGCGAGCTCTTCGATCGTCCGAAGCGCGGCTTCGAGCTGCCGATGCGCGCGTGGATGACCGGTTCGGCGTCGTCGTCGCTGGGAACGGTGCTGCGCGATCGCATCGACGCCGCCTTCGCCGATCGCGACGCGTGCGCGGCCGCAGGCCTCGAACCGGGTGCCGTCGCTCGCCTGTGGCGCGCGTTCCAGGACGGCGACGGCAGTCTCTACTGGTCGCGGCCGTGGTCGCTCTTCGTTCTGCTCGACTGGTGCCGTCGCGAGCGGATCGGGCTGTAGCGCGCTACGTGCCCGGCCCCTTGTACTCGATCAGCGTCGTGGCGCGGCGCCGGACGAGGTGATTCGCGGCGAAGGTGAGCGCGCCCTGCAGCTCGGCGACCTTTCCCACCACGCACGCCGTCGCCCAGAGCGCCGCGACCCCAGCCGGCCGACGCGCGCGCGCATCGCGATAGCTCGCGCGCCAGGGCCAGGCCCACGCGAGCAGTCCCACCAAGCTCGCACCGCCCGTCGGCCACGCCAGCAGCAGGCACACGGCGGGCCATACGCCGCCCCAGAACGCGATCGACGCGATGCGCCGGCGGCGCTCGGGATCGGGCGCGTCGCGGTGTCGCCAGACCGTCTCCGCGTAGGCGTGCCCGGAGCGCGACTGCCGCCGCCACCACTGCCCGAAGCGCAGCAGCGCCGCGTCGTGGAGCGTCATCTCGCGGTCGAGCCGGACGATCCGGCCACCGTCGCGGCGGATCCGCCAGCAGAACTCCGGGTCCTCGCCC
>CAZMKX010000033.1:0-13432 GCA_964566375.1 uncultured Myxococcales bacterium | reverse complement strand
CCGACGCCGCCGGCCGGCGCCCGAGGACGAAGCGCGAGGTGGTCAGGTGGGCGTCGAGGAGTCCGAGCAGACGCAGGTAGCTCTCTTCGATCACCGGCGCGGTGGTCGGATTCGAGCCGACGACCGCGAGGCGCCCGACCTGGCGCGCGGCGAACTGGGTGCCGGCGGCGACCGCCTGCTCTTCCGGCTGGTCGGTGCGCATCCAGCGCGGCAGGATGGCGGCGGCGGTGGCGATGTCCGCCGCGTACGCCCAGCGATAGTGGAACATCGCCTTCGTCAGCCACTCGTCGGCGTAGTCCTCGAGCAGCGCGTCCAGGAACGCGACCGCCGGATCGATCGGAATCACCGAACGCCCGGCGTGCAGCGACTCGAGCTCGCGGATCAGGGGCGAGGAATCGACCCGCGCTTCGAGCGCTCCGGCCTTTCCGCGCAGGATCAGCTGCGGTAGCAGCTCGACGCGCGGCTTCGGCAGATCACGCGCCTCGAGTCCGCCGGCCTGAACCCAGACGTATGGAATGCGGCGATAGCGCAGGACCGCGCGCAGCTTCCGGCTGTAGGGAGAGCCGGGTGCGCCAACCATCTTCAGGACTTCGGAACTCAAGCCGACTCCTCCGTCCGCCCGCGTCAGAGGGCGTTCACCAGTGCGCCGGCGAGCTGCTCGAACGCGGCCTTCGCGCGCTCGCGGCCGAGCTTCTGATCCGTGCGCAAGCGGTCCCAGACCTCGAACGACAGCGCGACGTCGAACGCATCGACGAGCTCCGGCGTCGCGCGGCGGAGCTCCGGCAGCCAGGCCAGGAGATTCGTCCGCAGCTCGCGCACGAACGCGGAATGCTGGCGCGCGACGAACGCGGAGCGCCAGCGCTGCACGTTTCCGGAGCGCTTGTACGGCCCGATCTGCTCGAAGATGCGGATCCGCTGCTCGACCAGGCCGCGCAGGCGCTCGGTGACGGTCCCGCCCGCGCGCGGCTCGCGGAAGAGCGGCAGCGCTTGCGCGCGCACGCGCCCGTCGATCTCGGCCAGCAGGCCGTCCATGTCGGAGAAGTGCCGGAAGACCGTGCGGATGCCGACCCGCGCGCGCTCGGCGACCTGCTGCGCGGTCGGCTGCAGGACGCCCTCGCCGACGAGCGCGAACAGCGCCTCGACCATCGCCGCGCGGCTGCGTTGGCTGCGGCGCGCGCGTCCGTCGCTGACCTCGCGCGGCGCGGTCACGCGAAGAGCCTCCCGCCGACCTTGCGCACGCGAACGCCCGCGAGCTCGGCGTCGAGCGCGAGCAGCTCCTTGCCGTTCGGGAACGCCGCGAGCAGTGACTCGATGCGCTCGCGCGACGCGTCTGTCGCGACACACTCGCGCACGACGTCGGCCAGCCGCTGCAGCATCCACACGTGATAGGGCACGACCATGCGCCTCGCTCGCAGGCCCCCGATCTCGAACTCGTGCGTGAGCGGGCCGTCGCCCGTCTGCAGCGCTTCGAATCCCGGCGTGGGCGTGAAGGTCTTTCCGGGCAGTTCCCCGCCCGGCGCGTGCGCGCCGCTGGCCAGGTGCGCGCGCAGCCTCGCGACGGTGCTCACCAGCACCGGCCACATCTCGGCGAAGAAGATCTCGAGCACCGGAATCAGCGTCGGCGGAATCCGGTCGCCGTCGAGCCACGCCCCGCCGTCGCTCGTCGCGGGTCGTCCGACCAGCGCGCCGTCGGCGCCGAGCGCGTAGAGCTTCTGCCCGTAGCTGCGCGCGTTCAGGTCGTTCGTGTGGTTCGTGCGCTCGACCCACTCGCTCACCAGCGGAAAGCGCGTGCGCAGCGCGAAGCCCGCGACCGGATCGCGGTACAGGTGCGCGTAGAGCGGGCCGAGCAGCCCGAAGTCGGCAAGCGACGGGAGACCGCCCAGCACGAAGTCGTGTACACCGAAGTGCGTCTCGAGTCGCTCGAGGAGCCGCCCGTTGCTCGCCTCCCAGGCGGGTGCGGTGCGCTCCGTCACGCCGAGCGCCACGAGACCGGCGAAGATGCCGCGCGGATTCTCGAACGCGTCGCGCACGCCGAACGGCCCGTCGAAGAGCATGCGCGCCGTACGGCGACGGCCCGGGCCGTCCGCGTTCGGCGCGAAGACCGCCCCCCACTGCTGCTCGTTGAAGGCGGCGTGATTCGGCTCGACGCCGTCGCGGCCGTACTGCCAGCGCTCGAAGAACGCCCAGACCACCATCCACTCGTCGGCGAGCAGCTCGATCAGGTGCGCGACGAGCCGCTGCGCGGGCGCGCCGTCGGCGGGCGGAATCACCGGCGGTGCGGGGTGCGCGCGCTCGACCGTGTCGATGATCTCGCTCGAGTCCTGCACCCAGTTGCCGTCGGGCGCGAGCAGCTGCGGCACGACGTTCGTCTGCGTCGCGGGCACGAGCAGGCCCTGGATCAGGTCGGGCGTCGCCAGGATGTCTTCGTACGCCAGCGCTCCGAAGTGCGCCTTGTAGCGCAGGAACGCGCGGACCTTGCCCGAGAAGTAGCTGTGCTCCCACGAGAAGAGCCGGTAGCGCGGGAGCGCGGATTCCATGGTTTACATTGTGGCAGGCTATATGCCACGATGCAAACGATGGCTTCCTGGATCGCGCGCCGGATCGGTCCGCTCGTCGCGCAGACGCTGACGAGCCCGCGCACGCGCGACGCGCGGCGCTGGCTGGCCGAGCGACGACGGCGGCTTCGCCGCGAGCCGCACCGCGTGCACTACTTCCACCAGGTCGACGATCCGTACGGCCAGCTCGCCGTGCAGGTTCTGGGCAGGCTCGTGGAGCGCTACGACGTCGAGCTGGTTCCGCACCTCGTCGGCCCGCCGCCCGACTCCGCCGCGCCAGAGCGCGCGCGGCTCGAGGCGTTCGCGCTGCGCGACGCGGCCGACGTGGCTCCGGGCTACGGGCTCGCGTTCCCGCCGGGCGCCGCCCTGCCCGACCCGGCGCGCTCGGCTCTCGCCGCGTCGATCCTCGCGCGCGCGATCGCGTCGAAGACGTTCACCGCCGCCGCGAAGCGGGTCGGGGACGTGCTCTGGGCCGGCGACACCCGCGCGCTCGACGCGCTCGCTGCCGAGCTCGGCGCCGCACCGGCGGCGGAACTCGGATCCGGGATCGCCGACGGGAACCGGCTGCGCGAGAAGCTCGGCCACTACCTGGGCGCGATGCTCTACTACGGCGGCGAGTGGTATTGGGGCGTCGACCGACTGCACCATCTGGAGCGGCGCCTGCAAGGCCTGGGTGCGCTCCGCCCCGGCGCGTCGGCGGACGCGATCGCGCCGCGGCCGCGAGTTCGCGCCGCGCGCGTTTCGGCCTCGGCGCGGCGCCTGATCTTCGAGTTCTACCCGTCGCTGCGCAGCCCCTACACGTACATCGCGATGGAGCGCGCGTACGCCCTCGCCCGACACTATCCGGTGGAGCTCGTGCTCCGGCCGGTGCTGCCGATGGTGATGCGCGGCCTGCCGGTTCCGAGCGCGAAACGCCTCTACATCACGCTCGACACGAAGCGCGAGGCCGAGGACGCCGGCGTCCCGTTCGGGCGCGTGTGCGACCCGGTGGGCCGACCGGTCGAGCGCGCCTTTTCGCTCTATCCGTGGGCGCGGAAGTCCGGACGCGCGGCCGAGCTCCTGCTCTCGTTCGCGCGCGCCGCGTTCGCGGAGGGCGTCGACACCGGAAGCGACGCGGGGCTGCGTCTCGTCGTCGAGCGCGCGGGGCTCTCGTGGGACGACGCGCGCGCGCACCTTCACGGCGAGGGCTGGCGGCCCGAGCTCGAGGAGAACCGGAGCGCGCTCTTCGCGCTCGGTCTCTGGGGCGTGCCGAGCTTCTGCCTGCGCGGCGCCGACGGCGAAGCGCTCTACTCGACCTGGGGCCAGGACCGCCTCTGGCGCGTCGAACAGGAGATCCAGCGGCTGCTCGCGGCCGCCCGCTAGCGGCCCTTGTTCAGCCGTCCGATGTCGACGAGCTTGCGGATGTCGCCTTTGCTGCCCGGCGGCCCTCCCTGGTTGTTGTAGACCTCGATCCGGTTTCCCGTCCCGCTCTGGATGTTCACGATGATCTGCGAGACCAGCCGCAGGCTGCGCACGTCCTCGACACCCTCCCAGGGCGGACTCCATACACCGTTCGGGAACAGCGGGTCCGTCTGCTCCGGGCTCTGGGCGCGCCAGTCCTCGGTCCAGCGGAAGTTGTGCCAGATGATCTTCCAGAGCTCCTTCTTGCGGTCGTACGCGAAGCTGTAGAGCGGCTGGTAGGTCTGCTTGTCGATCCAGATGTCCTTGCGGCTGTACGGGTGGTCCTCGTTCTTCGGCTTGAAACGCACCAGGAACGCGTCGCGAAGCTCCCAGCGGTCGTTCGCGTACGAGAAGCCGTACGGGCCGTAGTTGTAGTCGTCGCGGTACGGGTACCCGAGCCGGGCCGTGTTGATCGGGTGGATCAGCTTCCGCTCGTCGAGGCAGGTCCACTCGTACTGCGGCGGAATTCCCGAGAAGCTGCGCAGGTCGTCCATCGTGAAGTCGGTGCCCTGGATCGAGTCGGTTCGCTGCGCCTGCGAGATTCGCCGCACGCGGCGCAGGTCCGGAACGTAGACCCACAGGTCGTCGTTCCGCGCCTGATCGAGCGGCCCGTCGGACGCCTTGTAGCGGTACGAGAGCGTCATGATCCCGCGCGCGTCGAACGGCTCGTCGATCGTCACGCCGCCCGCGGAGAGCCGCTTCTCCTTCTCGAAGACGTCGCCGCCCGACTCGGCGTACTGCGGCTCGACGCGCTGCGCGAGCGCCACACCTTCCGACATGCCCTTGTAGAACAGCGGGAGCTGCTCGCCGCGATCCCAGTAGCTGTAGAAGAACTTCGTCTTCCAGCCGCTGCCGAACCACGACTTGTTGAAATTCCAGATGATCTTCAGCGCCGCTTGCGGGTCGCCTTTGCAGTCGATCGCTTCCGTCCTGAACGGGCGACCGCCCTTGTATCCCTCGAGCGCGCCGTCGCGCCCGATGCTCACGCCGTCCTGGAAGCGCTCCGTCGCCGCCTGGTAGGCGCTCGACTCGCTGTAGTCTCGCTGCGTCGGGCCGACCTCGATCTTCATGCCCTCGTACAGGAAGAACTCGCGGTTCTCCCAGAACTGCTCCGGAAGGAAGGCGCGCAGCTTCTCGACCTGCGCGTAGTCGATCACGTCGCCTTCCTTGAATTCGGCGTTCGGAATCGCGTCGGCGTTCGACTCCGCGGCGCTCGCGGCGAACGGAACGATCAGCGTGAGCAGCGTGGCGAGTGCGTGCGCTTTCATCCGATTTCGCTCACGACGCGCGCGCGGCCTCGTCGATCACCTCGACGAGCGCCGCCGCTTCCTGCTCCTGGATGAAGTGCGTGCCCTGCGGGAACTCGCGGTGCTTGCGTCCCTTCGCTCCCGGAACGTACGTCTGGAAAAGGCTGTCGAACCAGCCCAGGATCGGATCGGCCTTGCCGAAGGCGGTGAAGAACGGCTTCTGCCACTTCTCGAGCACGCGCCAGCCGGTGTTGAAGAGCCCGATGCCGTCGGCGCCGAGCTTCTCCGGCTGCACGAGCGACGGAAAGACGAGTGCGCCCGCCTGATACGACGCATCCGGGTACGGCGCATCGTACGCCGCGCGCTCGCCGGGAGAGAGACGGATTCCCGTCTCGCCGCCGATCGACGGAATGCCATCGGCGATGATGTCGCCGCAGCGGAGCTCGCGCGCGGCGGCCGCGTGCGCCTGCCAGCGCGCAAACGAGGTCGGATCGGGCGAGCGCTGCTGCGCCTCCGCCATGCGCTCGAAGTGCGCCGGATCGGGCAGGACGCCGTTCGCGATCACGATCGCGCGGAAGCGCGACTCCTCGAGCGCGACGACCGCCAGGCCGATCAAGCTGCCCCAGTCCTGTCCGAAGAAGACGGCGCCGCGCGGGTCGATGGCCTGGAGCCACGCGCGCATCCACGCGACGTGACGCGGATAGGTGTAGTCGGATGCCTGGGCCGGCTTGTCGCTCTTCCCGAACCCGACGAGGTCCGGCGCGAGCACGCGATAGCCGCGCGCGACGAGACCCGGGATCATCTTCCGGTACAGATACGACCAGCTCGGCTCGCCGTGGAAGAGCACCACGGGCGTGGCATCGCGCGGGCCCTCGTCGAGATAGTGGACGCGAAGCTGGCCGCCCTCGCCGTCGGCAACCTCCACGTAGTGCGGCGCGAACGGATAGCCGGGCAGGTTCGCGAAGCGTTCGTCCGGAGTGCGCAGGATCCTCATGTCACATTGCTCCCTGGGTCGTGGCGATCAGCCACTGGCTCTCGAGCCCTGCCGCCCGGTGCACGCCGATCGCGGCGACCTCCGCGCTCGTCGCGATCTCGACGAACTTCGCGCGCGACGGGTACTCGACCAGCGCGACGGCGTGGTAGCCCGGATCGGCGTCGGCGATCACCATCGAGTCGACGCGACCCGAGAACAGGATGCGCCCGCCGTGCGACTCGACGATCTTCCTCATCTCGTTGCCGTAGCGCTGGTAGGCGTCGGCACCGCTGAGCCCTTCGTCGGGCGCGTCGGCGCGCGGCTTGAAGCGCAGCAGGTTCACCATCACCACGGGCGTGTCGGCAGGGCCCTCGAGCAGGGTCTTGAACTGGTCGGCGGTCGGGTAGATGGCCATGCGCTTCTCCGTTTCTAGTTGGGCCAGTAGACGAACTCGGCGTCGGGCGGCTGCGGGTGATCGAGCGCGTAGTCGATCGCGATCGGACCTTCGATCAGCGACGGCCACGCGGGCGGAACCATCTGGGCGTTCTTCGCTTCGAGCACGGCCTGGAGCTCGCGCAGCTTCTCGGGCCGCTTCGCGGAGAGATCGAGCTTCTCCGTCGGATCCTGGGCCAGGTCGAAGAGCCAGGTCCGATCCGGGCGCGCCGCGACCTGCAGCTTCCAGTCACCGACGCGAACCGACTGGTAGTGACCCGAGCGGAAGTAGAGCGCGTCGTGCGGATCGCCCTGCGCCTCGCCGCGCGCGAACGGAACCAGGTCGACGCCGTCGATGGCGCGGTCCGCCGGCAGCGCGACGCCGGCCGCGGCGGCAGCCGTCGCGAAGACGTCGATGTGCGCGACCGGCCGATCGAAGCGCGCGCCCTTCGGGATCCGCGCGGGCCAGCGCGCGAAGAAAGGCGCGTGCACGCCGCCTTCGAAGAAAGTCATCTTCCAGCCGCGGTAGGGACGGTTCAGCTCGGGCAGGCCTACGTAGCCCGCGCCGCCGTTGTCGCTGGTGAAGATCACGAGCGTGTTCTCGTCGAGCCCGTTCGCCGCGAGAGCGGCGAGCACCTTGCCGACGGCGCGGTCGAGCGCGCGGATCATCGCGCCGTAGACGCGCAGCCGGTGGTCGTCGATCTGCGAGAGCGCGTCGTAGTCTTCTCTGGTCGCCTGAAGCGGTGTGTGGGGCGCGTTGAACGCGAGATACATGAAGAAGGGGCGGTTCGCGTTCGCCGCGATCGCCTTCACCGCTTCGTCGGCGAGATAGTCGGTCATGTAGGCGCTCGGCGCGAAGCGCGCGCCGCCGTCCTTCTGCACGGCGAAGGGCAGGTTCGCCCACAGGAAGCGGTCGATCGGGTCGAAGTCCTGCACCGAGTTGACGACGTTCGGATCGTCCTTCGGCAGATACAGCGACGCGCCGGGGAGGAAGCCGAGATACTCGTCGAATCCCTGCGCGTTCGGATTCATGCCCGCGGCCTCGCCGAGGTGCCACTTGCCCAGGCCCAGCGTCCGATAGCCGGCGCCTCTGAGGAGCTCCGCGATCGTGATCTCGCCCGGCGGCAGGCCTTGCTGCTCCATCGACGGGACGTCCTTCTCGCGCTCGTCGTGGTAGATCGGCGGATGGGCGGATTCCGCGCTGAAGTGCGCGACCAGGCGCATGAACGCCTTCGGCGCGGGCGTGAACTCGAAGCCGAAGCGCGTCGGGTAGCGTCCCGTCAGGATCGCCGCGCGCGACGGTGCGCACGTCGCGTTGCCCGCGTAGCCCGCGGTGAACTGGACGCCGTCGCGCGCGAGCGAGTCGATCGCCGGCGTCGGGACCGCTCCATCGTCCACACCCCCGCCCGCGAACGTCAGGTCGTTCCAGCCCAGATCGTCGGCCAGGATCACGACGACGTTCGGCGGGCGCTCCGGGATCGGCGTCGCCGCAGCGGGGGGACCCGCGGTCCACGTCACGGGCTGGTTCGACGCGACGGGATTCCGGATCCGGCCGATCCAGCCGGGCAGGTGCAGCGCCAGGTAGTCGAAAGACAGCCACAGGCCGAGGCAGATCGCGCCGAGCGCGACGAGCGTTCGGACCAGCCGGCTTCGCGTCTTCATGCTTTTATTATGGCAGATTGCATGCCACAATAGGAAGCGGGAAGTTCGATCCGTTCGATGGGAGGTCGGGAAGGAATGCGTTGGCGGCGAATCGCGCTCGGGGCGCTCGTGGTCGTGCTGGCGGCCGGCGGAACGGCGTTCGCGTTTCGGAAGGAGCTGATCCTGTACTTCGTCGCGACCGTCGCGCGAAACCAGACGAAAGTCGCGCCGCACCGCGAGATCGTCTGGGAGCGCGGGCCCGACACGGCCGAGAAGTCCGCGAGCGAGCGTCCGCCGAACGTCGTCGTGATCCTGGCCGACGATCTGGGCTGGAACGACATCCGCTTCTTCGGCGGCGGCGTCGCGGACGGCGCGGTGCCGACTCCGGCGATCGACTCGCTCGCGCGCGCGGGCGTCACGTTCGACGCAGCCTACGCCGGCAACGCGACCTGCGCTCCGTCGCGCGCCGCGACGCTGACGGGACGCTATCCGACGCGCTTCGGATTCGAGTTCACTCCGACGCCGAACGGAATGGGGCGAATCCTGGATCTCTTCTACAACGACGGCACGCGTCCGCACCCGCTTCTTCCCGCGACGACCGCGCCCGAGAAGCAGGTGAGCTTCGCCGACCAGGGCATGCCCGCGTCGGAGATCACCGTGGCCGAGATGCTGCGACCGCTCGGCTACCACAGCATGCACATCGGGAAGTGGCATCTCGGGAACGCGAAGCCGTTCGCGCCGCTGGCGCAGGGCTTCGACGAGTCGGTGATGATGGAGAGCGGCCTCTACATGCGCGAGGACGACCCCGAGGTCGTGAACGCGAAGGTGCCGTTCGATCCGATCGACCAGTTCCTGTGGGCGCGCATGCAGTACGCGACGTCGTACAACGGCGGCGAGTGGTTCGAGCCGAAGGGTTACCTGACCGACTTCTACACCGACGAGGCCGTGAAGGCGATCGAGGCGAATCGCAATCGCCCGTTCTTCCTGTATCTGGCGGAGTGGGGCGTTCACTCGCCGCTGCAGGCCTCGAAGGCCGACTACGACGCGCTCGCGGCAATCCCCGACCACCGCCTGCGGGTGTACGCTGCGATGGTTCGCGCGCTCGACCGGAGCGTCGCCCGCGTCCTGCAGGCGCTCGAGGACAACGGCCTCGCCGAGAACACGATCGTGATCTTCACCAGCGACAACGGGGGCGCGGGCTACATCGGACTTCCCGAGATCAATCAGCCGTACCGCGGCTGGAAGATGACCTTCTTCGAGGGAGGGATCCGCGCGCCGTTCTTCGTGAGGTGGCCCGCGAGGATCGCGCCCGGCACCCGCAACGCGTCTCCTGTCGCGCACATCGACATCCTGCCGACGATCGCCGGCGCAACCGGCGCGCCGCTCCCGTCCGATCGCGAGATCGACGGCGTGAACCTGATCCCGTTCGTCGACGGCTCCGGGCAGGCCGGCCAGCCGCACGAGGCGCTGTTCTGGCGCTCGGGTCACTACAAGGCGGTTCGCGCGGGTGACTGGAAGCTGCAGGTCTCGAACAACCCGAAGAAGGCGTGGCTCTACGATCTCGCGACGGACCCGACCGAGAAGGTGAACCTGGCGGACCAGCGTCCCGAGAAGGTGGCCGAGCTGCGCGCGCTGCTCGTCGAGCACGACGCGGAGCAACGCGATCCGCTGTATCCCGGTGGCGGCGAGATGCCGATCCTGATCGACAAGACGCTCGAGGACGTCGGCACGCCCGAGGACGAGTACGTCTACTGGCCGGGCTGAGCCGTCCGGCGGCGCCGCCGACGCCACCACACGATCGCCCCGACGAGCGCGACCGCGATCGTCGCGAAGGCGGGCGCCCAACGCAGCGCGAGATCGTGGATGCGATTGATCAGAAGCTGTCGCATCGGATCGTACCCGTCCGGAACCTCGAGCGCGCCGACGCGCTCGGCGTAGGCGCGGTACTCGGCCATCAGCTCCGAGAGCTCCTGCGGCCGCTGGGCGGCGAGGTCGCGCGTCTCGCCGGGATCGACGGCGACGTCGTACAGGCGCCACTCGCCGTCGCCGTAGGGCGGGAGGTTCCGCACGAGCTTCAGATCGCCGCGGTAGAGCGCGGCATTGCCCGCCGCCTCGATTCCGATCGACGCGTCGCTCGGATAGATCCGCGCCGCATCGCCCGCGAGCACCGGCGCGAGGTCGCGGCCGCTCACGGGGACGACCTTCCGTCCCTCGTGCGTGTCTCCGGTTCCCGCGCCGGCCGTCTCGAGGATCGTCGCGGCCACGTCGCTGACGATCGCAAAGGCACTCGTCGTCGCTCCGGCGCGAATGCCCGGACCGGCGACGATCAGCGGAACCCGCACCCCGCCCTCGCCCGTGTAGAGCTTGAAGAACGCGAACGGCGAGGCCGCCGCGCTCGCGAACCCCGGACCGATGAACGCGTAGGTTCCGCGCTCGCCGAGGTGCTCGACGTCCTGCGAGTAGCCGACGCGCTCGAGCCAGCTCGAGAAGCCCGGCGCGCTCGTCGGAGCGTTGCACTCCGGCCCGTTGTCGGAGAGCACGAAGAAGAGGGTGTCGTCGTACGCGCCGCTCGCGCGCAGGTGCTCGATCAGACGGCCGACGTGGTGGTCCATCGCCTCGAGCATTCCCGCGTTCACGGCCATGCTCTTCGCGCGCAGGCGCTTCTCGTCCGGCGTGAGCGAGGCCCAGGCCGGCACCTGGGCGGGCATCGGCCCGATCGGTGCCTCGGCCGGGATCAGCCCGCGCGCGACCGCGCCGCGGTGGCGGGCTTCGCGCTGCGCCTCCCAGCCGGCGTCGTACACTCCGTCGTACTTCTGGACGAACTGCCGCGGTGCCTGCACCGGAATGTGTATGGCCTGAAAGCTCAGGTACGCGAAGAACGGCTTCCCGTCGCCGCGCTGGCTGTCGATGTACTCGATCGTCTTGTCGACGAGGAACGCCGACGAGTAGAAGTCCTTCGGTAGATCGACCGGCCGTCCGTCCTCGAACCACGGCGCCTCGTCGTAGATCGGCAGGTACGCCTTCTTCTCCCAGTTGTCGGCGCCGGACGCGTCGAGCGCGAACGAGCGTTCGAAGCCGCGGCGGTTCGGGAGCGACTCCGGCGTCTGTCCGAGATGCCACTTGCCCGCCATGTAGGTGTGGTAGCCGACCGACGCGAGCCGGCTCGCGATCGTGACGGCGTCGGGAGCGAGCTCGCCGAGGTAGCCCGGCCTCCCGCGGAACGAAAGCGGGATCGACTCCGGCAGGTTGCCCACGCCCACCGCGTGGCTGTCGGCGCCGGTCATCAGCATCGCTCGCGAAGGCGCGCACATCGGCGTGGCGTGGAAGTTCGAGAACTTCACACCGCGATCCGCCAGCGCGTCGATGTTCGGTGTCGCGATCTCGCTCCCGTACGCGCCGAAGTCGGTGAAGCCCGCGTCGTCCACCAGGATCAGCACGATGTTCGGGCGGCGCGCCGTGTCGGCCGCTTCGCCGCTCGCGCTCGCAAGCAGCGCGACGATCAGACAGAGCGCGAGACCCGGCTTCATTCCGAGGCCGTCCGGTGCGACACGAGTCCGATGTGCGAGAGTGCCGCGACCAGCGCGAGCGCCAGGCCGACCCAGATCTTCGGACCCAGGACGACGAAGCCGGGCGCGGTCGGGAACGCCAGCGTCGCGGACATTCCGGCGTTCTTGAACGCGTGCGCGCCGGCGAAGCGCGGATCGGTCACGAGCTCGATCATGTCGCGCCGGCTGCGGTAGCGGATCGCCGCAGCGAAGCTCCAGCCTGGGTCGGGCTCGACACCCCAATGTTCGACGTAGCGCGCTGCCGCGCGACCGAAGAACGCCGGATGCCCTGCGCGGCGGAAGAGCGCCGGCATGAAGTGGCTGGTGTAGCCGTCGAGGACCTCGCGCGCGGGCCTGGGCTGGCTCTCGCCCGGGGCGGTCACGTCGCCGTCCTGCAGGCGCACGAGGTTCAGCATGAAGAACTCGCCGCCGTCGTCCGCCTCGAGGAACTCGCGCACCGTCGCGAGCCGCGCGGGGTCGATCGCGAGGTTCGACGCCGAGATCTGCGCCAGGTGCGCGTCGATCTCCGCCGCGGTGAGCGGGCGCGGGATGCCGACGTACCAGAGCCAGAACGCGCCGTAGAGCAGCGCCGCGGCGCCCCAGATCGCGAGCACGGTCCGGTTCATGGAACCTCCTCCGCGGGCATCGTTCGATATGGCACAATTCGTGTCAATATATTCGCTCCAGACCTGAAACAGGAGAGGAACCCCATGGCGACCCCCTACCGGATCTTCGGCTCCGAGCTTTCACCCTACTCCGTGAAGGTGCGCTCGTACTTCCGCTACAAGGCGCTGCCCCACCGCTGGATCGTCCGCAACGCGGAGTCGCAGTCCGAGTACCAGAAGTACGCGAAGATCCCGATCGTTCCGCTGGTCGTGACGCCGGCGGACGAGGGCCTGCAGGACTCGACGCCGATCATGGAGCGCGTCGACGCGCTGCAGCCCGAGCCGGGCACCCACCCCGCGGAGCCGGTCTCGAGCTTCGTGTCGACGCTGCTCGAGGAGTTCGGCGACGAGTGGGGGAACAAGTGGATGTTCCACTACCGCTGGGCGCGCGACGTGGACCAGATCTCCGCCGCGGGGCGGATCGCGCGCGGAATGATGCCCGGCGCGAACGACGAGATGCACGCGGGCATGACCGGCCAGATCCGCACGCGCATGGTCAGCCGCGTGTTCTTCGTCGGCTCCAGCGAGAAGACGGCGAAGCAGATCGAGACCTCGTTCCAGGAGGCGCTCGGAATTCTCGAGGCGCACCTGGCCACGCGGCCGTACCTGTTCGGCGCGCGCCCTGCGTTCGGGGACTTCGGGCTGTGGGCGCAGCTGTACGAGTGCTGGACGGATCCGACGGCCGGCGCGCTGATCGAGGGCCGCGCGCCGAACGTCCTCGACTGGGTGCACCGCATGCTCTGGCCGCGCGCCGAGGGCGCGTTCGAACCGTGGTCGAGCCTGGAGCCCACGCTTCTGCCGCTGCTTCAGCGCAGCGTCGGCGCGCTGTTCATGCCGTGGACGGTGGCGAACGCCGCGGCGATCGCCGCGGGAAAGGACGAGTTCAGCGTCGCGCTCGACGGGCAGGAGTGGACGCAGAAGCCGCAGAAGTACC
>CAZMKX010000032.1:0-13725 GCA_964566375.1 uncultured Myxococcales bacterium | reverse complement strand
ATCAGGAACAGGTGCATGAGCTTTCCGTGGTCGGTGACGAGCGTCTCCCAGCTCGACTCCGGCGCGCCGTCGGGAATCGCCTCGAGCCGCAGGATTGTGAGCGGGCCCGCGCGCGTGATCGCGGCCGACACCGGAAGGGGACGCTCGAGCGCGCTGCCGAAGCTCCGATCCATCGCGCGCCAGCGCAGTCCGCCCGCGACGAGCGCGGCCGCGAGCACGACGAGCGCCAGGGCGCGCCCCCCGGGAGCCGCCGCGGAGACGATCGCGAGCGCGAAGGTGCACAGCGCCGCGCCGAGCGCGATCAGAACGCCCGCGAGCGCAGGCGGCATCACGGGGCGCACGAGCGCGGAGGCCTGCAGGGGCACGCTGACCGCGCCGCGTCCGCGCGCGCCCTCGACCTCGATCCGGATCGCGTACGGCCCGCGGCGCAGGAGCCACACGGCGGCGCTCGCGAGCCGCACGTCGCCCGAGACCGGCCGAGCCAGCGTCGGCGCGGGCGCAGACTCGTCTCCGGCCCCGGCGAGCTCCGCCTGCACGTAGACGCGCGAGACGTCCTCGTCCTCGAGCCGCACGTCCACCTGGGCTACGCCGGGGAGTGTCGGCGGCGGGCGGATCACGACGCGCAGCGCGTTCGGCCCTGCGCGTCCCTCGAAGAAGACGTTCGGGCTGCCGACGTGCGCGCGTGCCGCGAGCGGCACGAGCAGCAGCGCGATCGCGGCGAGAGCGGCGCGCATCAGCGCCCCACCGGCCGCAGGCCCGCACCGAGCCGGAGACCGAGCCAGGCCGCCAGCACCGCGAGCCCCGCGACGAGCGCGGCGCGCGCGAGCGTGAAGGCCTCGTCGGGCGACTCCCAGAAGGCGGTGCGCGCCGAAGGCTCGATGCGCAGGAAGAACGGCCAGTGCCGTCCCCCGCCCGCGAAGAGCCAGCCGTCCGCTTCCGGAGAGAGCAGAAAGCCCGCGAACCCCCACTGCGTCAGGACGAAGATCGCGGTGAACGCGGCGCCCGCTTCGAGCGCACGCGAGAGCGCTTGCGCGTCGCGCCCGTGCGTCGCGAAGCGCCGGAGCAGGACGTCGAGTGCGAGCGCGGGAACCACGAGCAGGAGCGGAAACGGCGGCGGCAGGAGGTGATCGCGCGGGTTGTAGATCGGGCCGACGCCGGGCGTACCGGGAACGAGCGGAAGCAGCCACACGAGGGCGAGCTGAAGCGCGAGCGCGGTTCCCGCGCCGAGCGTCGCCGCGAAGCGCAGCCTTCCCGCACGCGCGAGCGCGACGAGCACGATCGGATAAGTGGCACAAGCGAGCTGATAGAAGAGCGCCCCGCGCTGCCGGTTCGCGAACGTCGACGGCAGCGTCACGACGCCGATCAGCGCCAGGACCGCGCCGCCCGCCATGCAGAACGCGATCGCCCCGGCCACGCGCGACTGCCGCTCGGCCCACACCGAGAGCGCACCGAACGCGAGGGCGAAGAACGCGGTCGCCTTCAGCATCTGGGGTGGGTGCCAGATTCCGGCGGCCAGCCCATAGCCCTGCTGCCACCAGCGCTCGAAGAGCAGGGCGGTGACGAACGCGAGCACGCCCCAGAGCGCGGCCCATGCGCCGAGCGGAGCGCGAAGCCGCCCGATCGCGACTGCCTCGCGCGCACGGGTCGCCCGTGCGAGCTCTCCGAACGCGCCCGCGCCGGCCAGCGCGACCGCCAGATAGGTCGCGACGTGCGGGGGCGAGAAGAAAAGGTCGATGCCGATCGTCGATTCGAAGGAGAAGTCCCAGAGCAGGCTCGCGGGCACGCCAAGTGTGCCGAGCAGCATGAGCCAGGCGCTCCAGCCGCCGATCTTCTCGAACCGCGCGTCTCTCGGGCTCACGAATCGTCCTGTCCAATCATCGCACGCCGGATGCAGGCTTGGCCCGATCCGGGGCTCCGTGGTCTACTCTTCGCGCCGCCGGACTGCGACCGCGAGCGCGCTCATGGGGAGTCGATGGGTTCTTGGAATGACGGTGACATCCTCCTCACGGGAGCGACCGGCCTCGTCGGCGGCGAGCTTCTGCCGCGGCTGCTCGCAGCGGCGCCCGACGCCTCGGTCGTCTGCGTCGTGCGCGCGCGCGACGACGCCGAGCTCGAGCGGCGCCGCGAGGCGCTGCTCGCCCACGCCCGGGTCCTCGCGTCGGATACCGCGCGGGTTCGCGTCCTTCGCGGCGACGCGCGCGAGCCGGAGCTGGGTCTCGGCGCCGCACGGGCGGAGCTCCTCGGCCGAGTGCGGTCGCTCGTCCACACCGCGGCAAGCACCCGCTTCGACCTCGACCTCGAGACGGCGCGGAGCACGAACGTCGCCGGCAGCCACCACGCGCTCGAGCTCGCGCGCGCGTGCGGCGCGCGGCTCCACCACGTTTCGACCGCGTACGTCGCGGGCGCGCGCTCGGGCGTGTTGCGCGTGAGCGACGCCGACGGCGCCGTCGGCTTCCACAACGCCTACGAGACGAGCAAGTGGGAATCCGAGGCACAGCTTCGCGCGGCCGCCGACGTACGCACGACCGTGTACCGCCCGAGCATCATCGTGGGCGATTCGCGCAGCGGGAGGACGCCGCACTTCCGCGTGCTCTACGAGCCCTTCAAATGGGTCATCTACGGCAAGACGAGCGTGCTGCCGTGCCGGCCCGAGGTGCGCCTCGACGTGGTGCCGGTCGACTACGTCTGCGACGCGATCGTCGCGCTCGGCGACGGGGACGCGAACGCCGGAAAGGTCTTCCACCTGTCCGCGGGGCCCGAGCGCTCGAGCTCGATCGCCGAGCTCGTCGCCCTCGCCGAGCCGATCGTGAACGGCTGGCTCGTCGCACACGGTGAGCCGGCCGTGCAGGTGCCGCGCATCGTCTCGCCCGAGGACGCGACACCCGAACAGGCGCAGCTCTTCGCGCTCGGCGCGGCGGTCATGCGCACGCACGTTCCGTACATGCTCGACGAGCAGGTCTTCGACGACGCGGAGACCCGCGCGGCGCTGGCCGGCACGGGAATCCGGTGCCCGCCGCTGCGCGCGTACCTCGACCGCCTGCTCGGATATGCGCTCGAGCGGCGCTTCGGAGCGGTGTAGGGATGGTGAGCCCGCTCGAGTTCGGCCTGTCGAGCGCGCTGCTGCTCGCCGCGGCCGCGCTGGTCGCGGGGCTTCGCCCGACCTGGATCGTCGATCACGCGCGCTGGGTGCTGGCGGCGATCGCGCTCGTCACGCTGGGCATGGCGCTGGCGCTGGTACGCTTCGATCCGCCGGGCTTCCGCATCGGCGTCGACGCCTCGAGCGAGCCGCTCCTGCCCGAGAACGATCCCGGCGAGCCGGTCTACCAGCGCGCGATCCTCGACTTCGGCGACGACGACGTGTTCGTGATCGCGATGGAGGCGGACGACGTCTTCACGCAGGCGAACCTGCAGACGCTTCGCGACGTCAGCGACCAGATCCAGAAGCTGCCCGGCGTGCGCGGTACCGAGAGCCTGGTCGACGTGTATGCCTACCGCTGGCTGCCGGCGGAGGAGCTCGTCGAGATGGGCCGCTTCATCGACGCCGTTCCCGCGGAGCCGGAGCGTCTCGCCGAGCTGCGGCGACGCGCGCTCGCCGATCCCTTGTACCCGAAGATGATCGTCGCTCGCGACGGCCGCGCCGCGGCGATCAACGTCACGTTCGCGCCGATGACCGACGGCGAGTTCGTCCGGCTGGACCTGGACGGGCGGATCGCGGCCATCCTGGACGCCGCGACGCGCCCGGGAATCGCGTTCCACGTCACGGGCCGGCCTCACGTGCGCGCGCAGGCGCACCACATGCTGATCCGCGACATGTCGCTCCTGATTCCGATCGCGGTCGTGGTCGCGGTGACGGCGCTCTTCCTGATGACCGGCTCCGTGCGCGGCACGCTCGTGCCGCTGGTGGCGAACCTGACCGCGACGTTCTGGGCCTACGGTGCGATGGCGCTCGTCGGCGCGGACTTGAACCTGATCACGCTCGTGCTCGGACCGGTGATGATCACGGTCGGAGGCGTCTACGGCGTACACGTCTTCGCGCGTTACGAGGTCGTCGCCGCGACGGCGGCGGACGCGCGCGAGGCGGCGCTCGACAGCTTGCGCCACACGCTCGCGCCGGTGCTGATCTCGGGCTGCACGACGATGGTCGGCTTCGCGGCGCTCCTGATGAACGAGATTCCCGCGACGAGCGGTCTGGGCGGCTTCTGCGTCTTCGGCGTCGCCTCGATCACGGTGATCACGCTGACGGGCGTGCCGGCCGCGCTCGCGCTCCTGCCGCTTCGGGCGAGCGACGGGAGCGGCCGCGCGCTGTACGCCGCGCAGACGCGGCTCTCCGAGGCGGTGCGGCGCGGGATGGAGGGCGGGCTCGGCGCGCTCGGCCGGTTCCAGGTCCGCCACGCGAAGTGGGTGCTCGTGTTCTGGGCCGCAGCCGCGGTCGCCGCCTGCGCGCTGATGCCCAACATCATCACCGACACCGACTTCATCACGTTCTTCCGCAAGGACTCGGACGTGCGCGTGGACTTCGACTCCGTGAACCGGCTGCTCACGGGCGCGGTGCCGATCTACGTCGTGCTCGACAGCGGCGCAGAGGGCACGTTCCGCGAGCCCGAGGCGCTCCGAGCCGTGGAGCGCATCCAGAAGCGCATCGAGACACTCCCCGGTGTCACGAGCGTGACGTCGGTCGCGGACCTGATGAAGGTCGCACGCCAGGCGCTCGAGAACGGCGATCCGGCCGCTTCGCGCATTCCGGACACTCGCGGCGAGGCGGCCGAGCTGATGTTCATGATCCCGAAGGAGAAGCTGCGCGCGTTCGCGACCTCGAACCACTCGAGCACGAACCTGCTCGTGCGCACGGACCGGCTCGGCTCGCACGCGCTGCGCGAGCTCGAGGCGGCGATCCACGGCGTGCTCGCGAGCGAGGCCCTCCCCGCGGGCGTGCACGGGGACGTGACGGGCAACTCGATCCGCATCAACCGAGGCGCGGACGGGATCGCGGGCAATCAGGTGCTGCAGCTCGTGCTCAGCATGTCCTGCATCTTCGTGATCGTCTGGGTCGTCTTCGGGCGGCTCGGGCTGGGGCTGCTCGCGATGCCCACCAACGTGATGCCGGTCTTCAACTTCTACGGGATGCTCGGCGCGGGCGTGGCGACGCTCTCGATCCCCACGAGCCTGATCGGCTGCGTCGCGCTCGGCATCGCCGTCGACGACACCTGCCACTTCCTGCAGGTCTTCCGCGAAGAGCGCGCGCGGGGCAAGAGCGCGGAGGCGGCGGCGCTGCACTGCATCGTCGAGGTGGGTCGGCCGATGGTCGTGACCTCGATCATGCTGATCGCCGGCTTTCTCGTGATGCTCTTCTCGGGCTTCGCGACGCTGCGCGAGTTCGGCTACCTGACCGCCATCACGATGGGCCTGTGCCTGGCCACCGACGTCGGGATGCTTCCCGCGTTGCTGGTGGTGCTCAAGCGCCTTTCGGAGCCGAAGGCCGTCGCGGGCGCGGCGGACCTCGGGGGCGCGGGCGAAGTGCACGGCGAGGCGTAGGATCGCGGTCGTGAGCGACCGGGTGCAGATCCGCTCGGCGTACGACGGCTCGAGCGTCGCGTTCCGCGCGCTCGAAGGCTGCGGCTGGCACGAGCTCACGAACCTGGGCTTCTATCCGTTGCTCGCGTTGCCGGCCCTCCTGCGCGGCGTCGCGCCGTTTCAGCGCGGCCTCGCGCGGCGATCGCTCGCGCTCGTGGAGCCGCGCGCCGGTCTGCGCGTGCTCGATGCCGGCTGCGGCCGCGGCTACACCACCGCGCGTCTCGCGGCCGCGGGCTGCGAGGCGCTCGGCGTCGATCTTCTGGCCGAGAACGTCGCGCTGGCGTCGACCCGCTACGCCGCGTCGACCGGCGCGCGCTACGCGGTCGCGGACGTCACGCGGCTGCCGCCGAGCGCCGCGGGCGTCGAGCTCTCGAGCGGCTCGCTCGACGCGGTGCACTGCCTGGAGGCGGCGTTCCACTTCGCTGCGAAGGGCCGCCGCGCGTTCCTCGAGGAGAGCGTTCGCCTGCTTCGCCCGGGGGGCCGGCTGGTGGTCGTCGATTTCGTCTGGCGCGACGACCGCCCCGAAGCGATCGAGCGACTCGATCCAGAGCGCTTCGTTCGCGACACCTGGCGCTTCTCCGAGTTCGAGCCGTTCGAGCGCTACCGCGCGAGCGCGCGCGAGCTCGGTCTGCGCGAGCTCGCGGTGCACGACTGGACGACCCCGGTGACCGCGCGCTTCCAGGCGATCGCGAGCGCGATCGCGCGCGCGGGCACGTTCCGCGCAGGCCGTGCGATCGTGTGCGCGTTCCGGCCGGGCCTCGCGCGGCTCGAGCCCGCGGAGTGGGACTACCTGGTCGAGCTGATGCGCGCGCACGGCGCGGTGCAGCGCGCGAGCCGCTACGTCGCCTTCGTCTGGGAGAAGCCGCTTGGTCGCTAGGCCGATCGCCGCGCTTCTCGCTTGCGCCCTGGCGACTCTGGCCGGTCGCGCGCGCGCGGAGGAGTCGTGGCGGCCGCTCGTGACTCAGGACGGCGTCGACGTCGAGGAGCGCAGCGGACCCGGCCGCGCCCTGCCCGAGCTCCGCGCGCGGACCGAGATCGACGCCGGGATCTTCGAGGTTCTCGCCGTGATCACCGACGTCCCCAACCAGACGAAGTGGATGCACGACTGCTCCGAGGCGCGGCTCCTGCACGCCGGCCCGAACGACGTATCGGTGATCTACAACCGCACGGCCTCGCCGTGGCCGGTCAGCGACCGCGACGTCGTCCTGCGCACCGAAGTCACCTTGCTCGAGCCGGGCCATCGCGTCGTCGTGCGCTTCGCGAACACGACCGATTCTGCCGCGCCGCCAGTCGACGGCGTCGTGCGCATGCCGCGCCTGGCCGGCGACTACGATCTCGTGGCGATCTCCGCGACGCGCACGCGGGTCACCTATCAGCTGGACATCGACCCCGGCGGCTCGCTGCCCGCGTGGGCCGCCGGCCGGACCGCGCGCGACACGCCGCTCTACACGCTGCTCGGTCTGCGCGCGCGCGTCGCGGCGACGCGGGGCCAGTACGCCGACTTCGTGGCTGCTTGGAGCGCGCGGCACTGACTCCGGTGCGGTATCGTGGCGACCGCACGATTCTGCGGTTCGGGGAGATTTCCGATGATCAAGCTCTCGGCGCGGGCATGGGCACTCTGCGCGCTCGCCTTGCTCGGCTCAGCCTGTGACCAGAAGGCCGAGAAGGCCGCCGCGCCCGTGCCGACCGTTCAGGTCGCGACGGTCGAGAAGAAGGACGTCGCGGTGGCGTCGGAGTGGGTCGGCACGACCACCGGCAACGTGAACGCGCAGATCTACCCGAAGATCCAGGGCTACCTGCTGAAGCAGAACTACCGCAATGGCGGCGCGGTGAAAGCCGGAGATCTGCTCTTCGAGATCGACGCTCGTCAGGCCAAAGCGGCCTACGACGAGGCCAAGGGGCAGCTCCTGCGTGCGCAGGCGATCCTGGTGAAGGCGCAGCAGGACGTGAAGCGCTACACGCCGCTGGCGGCCGAGGGGGCGGTGAGCCAGATGGAGCTCGACGACGCGATCCAGGCGCGCGCCGCCGGGTCGGCCCAGGTGGAGTCCGCGCGGGCGGCGCTCGAGAACGCGAAGCTGAACCTGGACTGGACGGAGGTCCGGTCGCCGATCGATGGCGTCGCGGGAATCGCCAACGCGCAGGTCGGCAACCTGGTGAGCCCGCAGACGCTGCTCACCGAAGTCTCACAGCTCGACCCGATCAAGGTCACGGTCCAGATCAGCGAGATCGAGTACCTGCAGTTCGTCAAGCGCCGTCAGGAGGCGGAGGCGAGTGGAACCCCGCGCGAGCCCGTCGCGCTCACGCTGATCCTGGCCGACGGCTCGACCTACCCGGAGAAGGGCCGCTTCGACGTCGCGGGTCTGGGCGTGGCGGAGACCACCGGCACGATCGAGATCCAGGCGCTGTTCCCGAATCCCGGGAACCTCTTGCGTCCGGGACAGTTCGCCAAGGTGCGCGCGTCCACCGAGCAGCTCGCGGGGGCGCTCGTGATTCCCAAGCGCGCGGTCAGCGACCTGCAGGGCACCAAGCAGGTGGCGGTGGTCGGCGCCGACGACAAGGTCACGATCAAGCGCGTGCAGCTCGGCCCCGCGGCAGGCAGCGACATCGTCGTGAGCGAAGGCCTCGAGCCCGGCGAGCGCGTGGTCGTGGAGGGGCTGCAGAAGGTGCGCAACGGCACGCTCGTGAAGGTCGAGTCGGCGCCGGCACCGGACGCCGGAAAAGCCGGGAACTGAGCGATGTCGAGATTCTTCATCGACCGCCCGATCGTGGCGATCGTGATCGCGATCATCACCGTGATCGGGGGAGTCGTGATGATCGGCCGCCTGCCGATCGCCCAGTACCCCGACATCGTCCCGCCGATCATCCAGGTCAAGACGACGTACACCGGAGCGGACGCGCTCACGGTCGAGCAGTCCGTCGCCACGCCGATCGAGCAGCAGGTCAACGGCGTGCAGAACATGATCTACATGAAGTCGATCAACGGCAGCGACGGCACGCTGACGCTGCAGGTCAGCTTCGAAGTCGGCACCGACGTGAACCTGGACCAGGTCTTCACGCAGAACCGGCTGGCGCAGGCGAACTCGCAGCTGCCGAGCTCCGTCATCGAATACGGTACGACCGTGCAGCAGACGGTCGGGCTGCCGCTCCTGGTCGTGCCGATCTACTCGCCGAACGGAACCTACGACGCCGGGTTCCTCGGAAACTACGCAACCATCAACGTGATCTCGCAGCTCGCGCGCGTTCCGGGCGTGGGGCAGGTGACGCTCTTCGGCGCCGCGGACTACGCGATGCGCATCTGGGTCCGCCCCGACACGCTCTCGAAGCTCCAGATCACCGTCACCGACGTCGTCAACGCGGTGAAGGCGCAGAACGTCGTGAATCCGGCCGGCCAGATCGGCGCCGAGCCCGCGCCGGCCGGCCAGGAGTTCACCTACACCGTCACGGCCAAGGGCCGGCTCGTCCAGGCCGAGCAGTTCGGCGAGATCATCGTGCGCGCGAATCCGGACGGCTCGTTCGTGCGGCTTCGCGACGTGGCGCGGATCGAGCTCGGCGCGCAGACCTACATGCAGATCGGGCGGTTCCAGGGCAAGCCGGCCGCGGTCATCGCGATCTATCAGGCGCCGGGCTCGAACGCGCTGGCGACCGCGGGCGTGCTGAAGACCCAGATGGAGGAGATGGCAGCCCGCTTCCCCGACGACATGCGCTACGAGATCGCCCTCGACACGACGCTCCCGGTCAGCGAGGGCATCACCGAGATCATGCACACGCTGGTCGAGGCGATGGTGCTCGTGATCGTCGTCGTGTTCCTGTTCCTGCAGGGCTGGCGCGCGACGCTGATCCCGCTGATCGCGGTGCCGGTCTCGCTGATCGGCGCGTTCATCTTCTTCCCCATGCTCGGCTTCTCGATCAACACGCTCTCGCTGCTGGGCCTGGTGCTCGCGATCGGGCTCGTCGTCGACGACGCGATCGTCGTGGTCGAGGCGGTCGAGGTCGGCATCGAGCACGGGCTCTCGCCGCGCGACGCGACGATCAAGGCGATGGACGAGGTGACGGCGCCCGTGATCGGCATCGCGCTGATCCTGGCGGCGGTTTTCATCCCCGCCGGCTTCATGACCGGAATCACCGGCAGCCTGTACCAGCAGTTTGCGATCACGATCGCGATCTCGGTGCTGATCTCCGCGTTCAACGCGCTCTCGCTGTCGCCGGCGCTGTGCGCGCTTCTGCTGCGCCCGAAGCAGCACGGCGGCACCGGCGCGATCGCGCGCTTCTTCACGGCCTTCAACCGCGTGTTCGACCGCGCGACCGCCGGCTACGTGAACATCTCCGGAGGCATGATCAAGCGCACGGCCCGCAGCATGATCCTGCTCGTCGGGATGGGCGTGATCGGCATCGGCATCGGTCGCATCCTGCCGACGTCCTTCGTGCCGAGCGAGGACCAGGGCTACTTCTTCATGCAGCTCCAGCTGCCGGACGCCGCGTCGCTGCAGCGCACCGACGTGGTCGCGCGCGAGGTCGAGCGCATCCTCGGCGAGACGGAGGGAGTGCAGAGCTACACGTCGATCGTCGGCTTCAGCCTGCTCTCGAACATCTCGCAGACCTATGCCGGCTTCTACTTCGTACAGCTCGACCCGTGGGAGGAGCGCGGCGCGCGGACCTCGGACGTGATCCTCGGTGAGCTGAACGCGCGGCTGCGCGAGCTTCCCGAGGCGCAGGCGTTCGGCTTCCCGCCGCCCGCGATCCCGGGCGTCGGCAACGCCGGCGGCTTCGACGTGATGCTCCAGGACCGCGGCGGCAACGACGTCGAGTGGCTGGCGGCCAATGCGCGGCGCTTCATCGAGGCCGCGAGCCAGCGGCCCGAGCTCGCGGGCGTCGTCACCGTGTTCCGCCCCGACGTTCCACAGCTCTTCGCCAACGTCGAGTCGGACAAGGTCTACAAGCTCGGCGTCGACGAGCGCGATGTGTACGGAACGCTCCAGGCCCTGCTCGGCTCGACCTACGTGAACCAGTTCAACCGCTTCGGCCGCGTCTGGAAGGTCTTCCTGCAGGCCGAGCCCGAGTTCCGCGTCGACGCGGCCGACATCGGCTCGTTCTACGTCCGGAACAGGGCGCAGGAGATGGTCCCGCTGTCGACCCTCGTGAGCACGGAGCAGTCGTTCGGCCCGGCGTTCACGAACCGCTACAACCTGTACCGCGCGGTCGAAGTGA
Source organism: uncultured Myxococcales bacterium (assembly GCA_964566375.1). Taxonomy (GTDB): domain Bacteria; phylum Myxococcota_A; class UBA9160; order SZUA-336; family SZUA-336; genus VGRW01. The sequence continues at coordinate 2,949 of CAZMKX010000032.1, read as the reverse complement.
TCGGGAGCCCGGCGCCGGGGTACAGCTCGGGACAGGCGATGGCCGCCGTCGAGGCCGTGGCTGCGGAAGTCCTGCCCGCGGACATGAGCTACGAGTGGACGAACATGTCGTACCAGGAGGCGAACGCGGGCAGCGGCGCCGGGACGTTCGCGCTCTCGATCGTGTTCGTGTTCCTGATCCTGGCCGCGCTGTACGAGAGCTGGTCCCTGCCGTGGAGCGTTCTGCTCACGACGCCCGTTGCCGTCTTCGGCGCGTTTCTCGGCATCTGGATGCGCGGTCTCGACAACGACGTGTTCTCGCAGATCGGCCTGATCATGCTGATCGGCCTGGTGGCGAAGAACGCGATCCTGATCGTCGAATTCGCGGTGATGGAGCAGAAGTCGGGCAAGACGATGGTCGACGCCGCACTCGCCGGCGCGAAGAGCCGCCTGCGTCCGATCCTGATGACGAGCTTCGCGTTCATCCTGGGCTGCGTGCCGCTGTGGACCGCGTCGGGCTCGGGCGCGATCTCGCGCCAGAGCATCGGCACGACGGTGATCATGGGCATGCTCGCCGCCACGCTGATCGCGATCTTCCTGGTACCGGTGCTCTACGTGATGGTCGAACGGATCGCGAACCGCGGAGCGACGAAGTCATGATGCGACGGCTCTCGGCATTCCTCGCCCTCCTGCTGGCGGGCTGCGCGATCGGCCCGGACTACCAGCGGCCTGCGATCGTCGAGCCGCCGACCTATCGCGAGCAGACCACGCCCGCCGAAGCGGCGTCGTTCGCCGATCTGCCGTGGTGGGACGTCTTCCAGGACGAGGCGCTGCGCTCGCTGATCGGCGAGGCGCTCGCGAACAACTACGATCTGCGCCGCGCCGCCGAGCGCGTCGAGGAAGCGCGCGCGTTCGCGGGCATCGCGCGGTCGGAGTTCTTTCCACAGATCGGCGGCGAGTTCGACGCGACGCGCGGGACGAACGCCGTGCTCGGCGCACCCTCGCCCGGCGCGCCGCGCGACAACTCGTTCCTGCTGGCCGCGGGCATGGCCTGGGAGATCGACGTCTGGGGTCGGATCCGCCGCACGAACGAGGCGGCGCGCGCGCAGCTCTTCGCCGCCGAGGCCTTCCGCCGCGGCGTCGTCCTGTCGCTCACGAGCGACGTTGCTGCGACCTACTTCGAGCTGCTCGGGCTCGATCTCGAGCTCGAGGTCGCGCGCCAGAACGTCGACGCGTTCACGAAGATGCGCGACCTGTTCGAGCGCAAGTTCACGGGCGGCGTGGATTCGAAGCTCGGCATGCTGCGCGCCGAGGCGTCGCTCGCGAGCACGGCCGCGACGATCCCCCAGCTCGAGCGGCGGATCATCGAGGCCGAGAACCGGCTCTCGGTCCTGCTCGGGCGGCCACCGGGCCCGATCGCCCGCGGGAAATCTCTGCTCGAGCAGTATTCGCCGCCGCAGATCCCCGTCGGCGTTCCGGCGCAGCTGCTCGAGCGCCGCCCCGACGTCCTCGAGGCCGAGCAGCAGGTGATTTCCGCGAACGCGCTGGTGGGCGTGTCGCTGTCGAACTTCCTGCCGCGCATCGGCCTGACGGGGCTGGTGGGCGGCGTTTCCACCGAGCTCTCCGACGTGCTTCAGAAGCGCAACGCGATGTGGTCGATCGCAGGCGTGGCGACGACGCCGATCTTCCAGGGCGGCGCGATCTACTACGGCTGGGAGGAAGCCAAGGCGCAGTGGGGGCAGACGGCCCTGGCCTACGAATCGACGGTGCTCGCGGCGCTTCGGGACGTCTCGGATTCGCTCACCGCGCGCGAGAAGCTCGCGGCCGTGCGCGACCAGCAGGCGCGCGCGGTCGAGGCGCTGAACGAGTCGGTGCGCATCTCCACCATCCGCTACACCGACGGCAAGGCGAACTACTTCGAGGTCCTGAACGCCCAGCAGGACCTCTTCCCGGCCGAGGCGGAGCTCGTGCGCACCGAGCGCGACCAGCTGATCGCGATCGTGCAGATCTATCGCGCGCTCGGCGGTGGCTGGTCGCAGTACACTGCGCAGCAGCCGCCCGTCACGCCGTAGGAGCCCAGCGATGGCGATGAAGGTTCCCCGACGGGGCCGCGAGTTCTCGCGACCCTACCGCATCACGAACGGCAGGAAGTTCCGGCTGAAGGACGTGGACCCGGCCGACACCGCGCACCTCGAATCGGACGAGAACGCGGCGGAGTATCTCGAGCGGGGCGTCGCGATTCTCGCCGACCAGCAGGAGCGCCTCTACGCGCAGGACCGCTGGGGCGTGCTGCTGATCTTCCAGGCGATGGATGCGGCGGGCAAGGACGGCACGATCAAGCACGTCATGTCGGGCGTGAATCCGCAGGGCGTGCAGGTCTACTCGTTCAAGGCGCCCTCGACCGAGGAGCTCGACCACGACTACCTGTGGCGCTGCAAGAAGGCGCTGCCCGAGCGCGGCCGGATAGGGATCTTCAACCGCTCCTACTACGAGGACGTGCTGGTCGTGCGCGTGCACCCCGAGCTGCTCGAGAAGAGCAAGCTGCCGCCCTCGCTGGTCACGAAGGACATCTGGGAGGAGCGCTTCGAGGACATCAACGCCTTCGAGCGCTACATGGCGCGAAACGGCTACGTGATCCTGAAGTTCTTCCTGCACGTCTCGAAGGCGGAGCAGAAGCGGCGCTTCCTCGCGCGCCTCGACGAGCCGGCGAAGAACTGGAAGTTCTCGACCGCCGACGCCGAGGAGCGCGGCCACTGGAACGACTACATGGCGGCGTACGAGGACATGATCCGGCACACGGCCTCGAAGCACGCCCCGTGGTACGTCGTGCCCGCGGACCACAAGTGGTTCACGCGGCTGGTCGTCGCGTCGGCGGTGATCGACGCGCTCGAAGGGCTCGAGCTGAAATTCCCGGAGGTCGACGCGGCGAAGCGCCGCGAGCTGGCGGCCGTCCGGCGTGCGCTCGAGCGCA
>CAZMKX010000031.1:0-13753 GCA_964566375.1 uncultured Myxococcales bacterium | reverse complement strand
CCGAGAACTACATGCTGCTGATGCCGGACAGCGAGCTCTACATCGTCCCGGCCGAGGGCGGCGTCGCGCGGCGCCTCGCCGCCAACACGCGCCGGATGAACTCCTGGCACAGCTTCTCTTCCAACGGCCGCTGGCTCGTCTTCTCGTCGAAGGCCAACACGCCCTACACGCAGCTCTTCCTGACTCACATCGACGATGCGGGCGAGTCCACGCCCCCCGTCGTGCTCGAGCGCTTCACCGGCAGCGACCGTGCCGCCAACATTCCCGAGTTCGTCCCGCTGCCCGCCGCCGCGATCGCGAGGATCCAGGAGCGCTTCCTCGATGCCTACTCGTTCCTTCGCGCCGGGATGGCGAACGAACGGACCGGCAACTACGCCGGCGCCGTCCGGGCCTACGAGCGCGGCCTCGCCGTCGAGCCCCGGAACGTCGAGCTGTTGAACGCCATGGGCTTCGCGCTGTTCCAGCAGGGAAAGAGCCGCGAGGCGGTGGTCGCGTTGGAGAAGGCGCTCGAAGTCGACCCGAAGCACTGGAAGGCCCACAACAACATGGCGCTTGCGTCCATCGATCTCGGCGAGCTCGAGCTGGCGGAAGCGCACTACCGGGAATCGCTCGCGATCGAGCCGCAGCCCGCGATCTACAACGACCTCGGCTTCGTGCTCGAGCGCGAAGGGCTGGGCGAGGAGGCGGCCGAGCTGTACCGGAAGGCGCTCGAGCTCGATCCCCGGTCCGCGTCGGCGCACTCCAATCTGGGGACCCACCTTTTGCGGCGCGGCGAGTACGCGGCGGCCGAGAGCCACCTTCGCACCGCCCTCGCGACGAAGCCCGACGCCCGGACGCACGCTGCGCTCGGGCTCGCGCTGTGGAAGCAGGGCCGCGTGGACGAAGCCATCGCGAGTCTGCGCGCCGCGATCGAGGCCGACCCGCAGCAACCCGCGGCCTACGACGAGCTCGGCGCGATCTTCGTCGAGCAGGATCGGCTCGAGGAGGCGGAGGCCAACTACCGGCTCCTGGTGCGCACGCGGCCGAGCGCCGAAGCCCACCAGAAGCTGGCCGACGTGCTGACGCGCCGGGGTCGCACGGAAGACGCGCGCAGGGAGATGGAGACGGCGAAGGCGCTGAGCGCAGGGGCGGCGAAGCCGTAGACGAATCTCCCCGGACGAGCCCTGCGCGACGGCGCGCTCGACGCCATCTATCCTCGGGCCATGTTTCCGATCCACTCGGCTGCAATCTCCGCGTCGTGCGACCCATGAGCGGTCGGGAGTCGGAGCCGGGGGCAGCGCTCGCGGCGCGGGTGCGCGAGCTCGCCGATCGTCGGGAGATCGAGGACCTCGCCATCGCGTACGGCCACGCACTCGATTCGCGCGACTTCGCGCGCCTGGCCGACTGCTTCAAGGTCGACGCGCGCGCCCGATTCGGAGAGTCGGGGTGGCTGGAAGGCGTAGAGGCGATTGCCCGATTCTGCGCGCGTGCGCTCGATCCGCTCGACGCGAGCCAGCACCGCATCGGCACGCTCGCGGTGAAGCTCGACGGAGACCGGGCCCGCTCCACTGCGTACGTGTGCGCCGAGCACGTGAAGGCGGGCGCGCGCTTCACGGTCGGCGGCAGCTACGTCGACGAGTGGGAACGCACGACGGCGGGCTGGCGAATCGGCCGGCGCGAGCTCGTCGTGACCTGGACGGACGGCGACCCGGCAGTGCTTGCCCGACCCAGGGGCGCGCGCTGAGTCGAGGCTCGCTCGCGAAGCGGCGAGGTCGCTATCCCGACTTCGCCGAGCTGCGCAGCGCGTTCCACCAATCCTGCATCTGAACGGCGAAGATCCGGTGGTACCGCCGGGTGAGATCGTTCGCGCCTTCGGGCAGCGTTTGCATGCCCGTCGCGGGCAGCTTCGAGGCACCCGCGACCGGATCGACCCACTCGAGGCGCATGGCGCGGATCAGCTCGCCGAGTCGCGGCGAGGCGGATTCGTGGTGCGCGCTCGTCTGGTGCTCGAGAAACGCGTGGAAGTCGTCGAAGGCGAGCAGGGCGTAGTACAGGCCCGGCTCGGCACCGCGCCAGTACTCGTAGTGCCGCACGCCGCGCTCTCGCGCGTGCGTGTCCGCGTGGAGCGCGCGCGCGACGGCCTCGAAGTCGCGCTCCCGTCCCGCGTGCACCTGGATGTGAGCGAGGATCGTCGCCATCGATCGGATCCTTCAGGAGATCGCGCGGAAGCGCAACGGCAGCACACGCAGCGTGCGAAGCGTGAAGCTCGGCAGGTACTCGAGCGTGCCGTCCGGCACCGCCAGCTCGATTTCGTCCCAACGCTCGAGCAACATCTCGAAGGCGAGCTTCATCTCCTGGCGGGCGAGTGGCGCGCCCAGACAGTGGTGCTCGCCCTGACTGAAGGCCATGTGCGCGCCCGCGTTGCGGCGCCGCAGATCGAGGCGCGCGGGATCGGGGAATACCGCGGGATCGCGGTTGGCGGCGCCGAAACGCAGGTGCACCATCCGGCCTTTCGGGATCGGAACGCCGAGTAGCTCGGTGTCGCGGGTCGTCGTACGCAGCAGCCCCTGCGTCGGAGATTCGAGGCGAAGCACTTCCTCGACGAACACGCGCACGAGGCCCGGGTCGTCGCGCAGCTCGCGCAGCGCTTCGGGATTGCGCAACAGGAGCCGCATTCCCGAGGCGATGGCGTTGGTGGTGGTCTCGTTGCCTCCGACCAGCGCCTGCTCCGCGATGCCGAGCATCTCCTCCGTGGAGAGCGGACGCTCGCCGCGCAGCAGCCCGTTCGCGAGATCCGAGAGGATGTCCTCGCGAGGCGCGCGGCGCTTCTCCTCGAGCTTCGCGACGAGATAGTGCTGCAGCTCGACCATCCGGGTCGCGACGACGAGCTCGCGCTCGGGCGTCATCGCGTAGCTGAACGGCTCGACCCACGCCTCCGACCAGACCTTGAGCCGAGCCAGGTCTTCGTCCGGCAGGCCGAGCCGATCGGCGATGACCCGCATCGGGAGAGGTACACAGAACTCGGACACGAACTCGCACTCGCCGCGCGGAGAGATCCGCGCGAGCAGGTCCGCGATGATCGCGCGGATGAAGGGCTCGGACTTCCTCACCCGGCCCGCCGTGAACGAGACGTCGATCAGGCTGCGGTACGCGTCGTGCTCCGGCGGATCGGTAGAGAGCTTCGTGCCGACCACCCAGCCGCGCTCGCGAAACACGTTTCGAGCTTCGCGCGTGCGGAAGAGGCCAGACATGCCGAGCGGCCCGATCTGGATCGAGAACGTCGCCGGGTCGCGGATCACGCGATCGAGGCCCTCGTAGCTCGTCACCACGAAGAAGCCGGTTCCCGGCATCTCGTACACCGGCGCCTGCGCGCGCAGCACGTCGTAGGCGCGGTACGGATCCGCTTGAACCGCGGGGTCCATCAGGTCGACGTCGGCGGGGCTCGAGGGCTCGATGCGCCGGGGCTCCATGTCAGGGCTCGTCGCGGAAGCCGTACTCCGCCGCGAGCTCGGCCACGACGAGCACCCGTCCGGACTTCTCGAGGACGCGCCCGTCGCGCGTGAGCGCGCTGCGCTTGCCGATTTCGCGACTCTCGCCCGTCACCACGGCCACGCTTCCTGCGAGCGACATCCCGGTGCCCTCCGGCGCGACGACACGAATTCGCGCATTGCCGCCATTATCTACTGCAAGTAGTATATTGGCAATCCGATGAGCTGCGGGCCCCGACAGATCGAGAAGAAGTACTACGAGCGGCTCGACGAGTGGATCCGTAAACCCTAGCGGCCGCGGTCGCTCGAGCGAAGGAAGAACAGCATGGCGCGAACGCACGACCACGAGATCGTCTCGATCTATCCGTTCACCGACGAGGAAGTCGATCAGCTGGCGAACCACTCGCTGGAATGCGTGCTGATGTGGGCGACCAAGGACGGCTGGCCCGTCGGCGTGACGCACGCGTTCGTCTGGCACGACGGGAAGATCTGGTTGACGTTCGCCGCGCATCGCCACCGCGCCGCGGCGATCAGGCGAGACAATCGCGTGTCCGTCAACGTGAGCAGCGCCGGCTATCGTGCCGGCGCCTCGTCCTCGCTGCCCCAGGGCGCCGTCACGTTCAAAGGGCGCGCGGCGTTCTTCGAGGACGACGACACGAAGAAGTGGTTCTACGGCGCGCTCTCGAGCAAGCTCTTCCCCGGCAGCGAGTCGGGCGAGAAGTTCTTCTACTCGATCCTCGACTCGCCGCTGCGCACGATCCTCGCGATCACGCCCGAGAAGAGGATCATGTACAACAGCAAGACCGCGAACCTGCACCTGTTCGGGAAGATCGACGAAGGCGCGCTCGGCGCTCGACTCGAAGGCGATGCCGAGCGCATGAATCGGGAGCGCGCGCGCAGGGGCCTGCCGCCGCGCTGAGGCCGGCTGCCGGCGCGTCTGCGAGACCGAGCACGCCGCACGTTCACCGGGCTCGCGCCGGCTCTGCGATCCGCGAGACGGCGCCGCTGCGGTGCTCGGTCGCCTGCGCGAGCGGAACGCGTCCGCCCGCGAGGCCGATCGCCGAGCCCGAGCCGTGCGCGATCTCCCGGTGGAGCTTCCCCTTTTCGAAGGGCGCCGCGCCTCGCGGCGCGTCCAACGCGGCCGGAGTGCAGCCGTGCTGGAGCACCGCCGGCTTCATGCACAGGAAGTGACCGATGACGCGGATCGGAAGCGGAATCGCGACGGAGCTCCTCACGTCGACCCGGCCGCGCCCGGGCCAGACGTCGAGGATCTCCGCGGCGAGCCCCCTGCCGGCCGTCTTTCGGTAGCGCGTCTGCGCGCGCGACTCCTCGGTCAGCATCGTCGAGACGCGCGGGAAGCCCTCTGCCGTGATCGCCTCGATGCGGCGGGTCACCTCGCTCGAGCCGAGGTCGGCATGCCCGCGCCGCGCGACGAAAACGTGGCGGGATCCGCGAGAACCTGCGACACCGGTCCGTGTCGCGAGACGAACACGACCCCCGTATCCGGATGCTTCCAGACCGGCGCGTGCCTGCACCGCGCCACGTACCCCGGGAGAGGGTCCTGCTGCATCGACGGGTCGAGCGGGTCGTAGCGCTCGTCGTCGATGCTCTCGTTCACGCCGTCGCCTCCCGTTCCTGGATCACGCGCGCGGCGCGATGCCGCTCCAAAGGAGCTCGGTGAGCTGCTCGGCGAGCGCGTCGGAGTCGCGAGACCGCTTCTTCTCGGCGACCCACCACGCTCCGACCATGTGAATCATTCCGATGATCGCGAACGACCAGGGCTCGGCGACGGCCGGACTCTGGCCCGCGCGCGCGCGCGCCAGGCGGATGTCGTCCGCCAGCGGCGCCGCGGCGCGGCGCGCGAACTCGAGCGTCGTCTCGAGCGTCGCTTCGCCGACGCCGGCGCCGTTCACGAACGCGTACAGGTGGCGGTGCTCCGCGATCGTCTCGAGCTGCGCTGCGATCACCCGCTCCAGCGCGAGACGGGGGGGCTGCCCGTCGACGCGAGCCGCGCGCACCGCATCCTCGAGCCTCGAGAGCAGGCGCGCGGAAAGCGCCCGCACCAGCTCGCGCCGGTCGCCCACGTGCGCGAAGAGCACCGGCTTCGACACCCCCGCCCGGTCCGCGATCCGGTCCAGCGACACCTTCGGCCCGTAGCGCCGGATCGCGCGCTCGGCGGCGTCGAGCAGCTGGTCCCGGCTCGCGACCGGCGGACGACCGCGGCGGCGGACGGTTTGGGTCGCGCGCTTCGGCATTCGATTGCATTTTCTACTCGTGGTAGATAATTTGTCAATCCGCGCGGCCGGCGAGTCCGGAGGAGGAGGATCGATGAGAAGTGCACAGCAGACCCTCTCCCATCCGTTCCACTTGAGCGGAAGCTACGCGCCGATCTTCGACGACGTGACGCTGACCGACCTGCCGGTGACGGGCGCGATTCCGACGGCGTCGTGCCGGCGATTCTCTCGCATCGGCTCGAATCCGAAGAGCGGGACCTCGCCGCACGGGTTCATGGGCAACGGCATGCTGCACGGCGTTCGCCTCGAGAACGGCCGGTCCGTCTGGTACCGGAACCGCTCCGTGCGCACGCCGCTGCTGGACGACCCGAGCGCCGCCGACATCCGGCCGGACGGGACGACGGACATGATCGCGTCGCTCGCGAGCACGCACGTGATCCGCCACGCGGGCCGTATCCTCGCGCTCGAGGAGGGTCACTTTCCGTGGATCGTGTCGCCCGAGCTCGAGACGGTCGGACCGCACGTTCTCGGAGGCAAGCTCCGCACGGCGATGACCGCGCACCCGCGAGTCTGCCCGGTGACCGGCGAGCTGCTCTCCTTCGGCTACAGCCCGCTTCCGCCGCGGGCGAGCCCGAGTTCGTGCACACCGGGCGCGGCGAGGACGAGGGCTACGTGCTGACGTTCGTCTACGACGCGGCGCGCGGCGCATCGGACCTCGCGATCCTGGACGCGCACGGGCGCGCGAAGGGCCCGATCGCCCGTGTCCACCTGTCGCGCCGCGTGCCGTACGGATTCGACGGCGGCTGGATCGCGGACTGACGGAGGATTCCATGCCCAGACCCTTCCGCTTTTCCGTCCAATCGTTCAGCGCCACCTCCGGGAAGGAGTGGCGCGAGCGCGCGATTCGCGCCGAGGCGCTCGGCTACTCCGCGCTGCACCTCGCGGACCACATCCTCGGTCCGGGGCCGGCGATCGCGAAGAGCAACCATCCGATCCAGGAGCTGGCTGCGGTCCCCGCGATGATGGCGGCGGCGGATGCGACGACCACGCTCAAGGTCGGCTGCCGAGTCTTCTGCATCGACTACCAGCACCCGGCGGTGCTCGCGAAGCAGGCCGCGACGATCGATCTGCTCTCCGACGGTCGCCTCGAGCTGGGCCTGGGCGCCGGCTGGCTCGCCGCCGAGTACGAAGCGCTCGGCATCGCGCTCGATCCGCCCGGCGCGCGCATCACGCGACTCGCGGAGACGGTCGCCGCGTTCCGCGCACTGTTCTCCGGAGACGAGGTCGCGATCTCCGGCGAGAACATCCGACTCTCGGGGTTCGCCGGCGCGCCGAAGCGGCCGCTCCCGCCGCTCATGATCGGCGGAGGCGGGCGCCGCGTGCTCTCGCTCGCCGCGCGTGAGGCCGACATCGTCAGCCTGAACTTCAACAACCGCTCGGGCGTGATCGGACCGGACGGCGTGCGCTCGAGCACGGCGGCCGCCACGGCCGAGAAGATCGGCTGGGTGAAGGCTGCGGCGGGCCAGCGGTTCGAGAAGATCGAGCTCGAGATCGGCGCCTACTTCACGTTCGTGCAGCCCGGCGCGGAGAAGATCGCCGCCGGTCTGGGTCAGGCGATGGGACTCACGCAGGAGGAGATGTTGCGTCACCCGAACGGCCTGTTCGGCAGCGTCGACGCCGTCTGCGAGGAGCTCGAGCGCAGGCGTGCGCTGTACGGCATCAGCTACGTGAGCGTGGGAGACAATGCCCTGGAGTCGTTCGCGCCGGTCGTCGCGCGGCTCGCCGGAAAGTAGGTGGAAAATGTCGAAGATGATCATCATCGCGGGGACCATCGATTTCGCCGACGCGGGCAAACGCGACGAGGCGATGAAGACCGCCAGCGTCCTGCAGAAGAAGACCCGGGACGAGGAGCCCGGCTGCCTGGCCTACGTCTTCTCGCCCGACCCCTGTGTTCCGCAACGCATCTGTGTGTACGAGCTGTGGCGGGACGAGGCGAGCCTCGCCGCTCATTTCAAGCACCCGAACTACCTGAACATGCGCGATGCCCTGGGGCGGATCGGTCTGACGGGCGCCGACAACAACAAGTATCGCATCGACCTGAAGGAGCCGGTGTACGACGCGACGTTCACGCCGCGCGCCGATTTCTTCACCGACAAGTGACCCGGGAGATGCACAGGTGAAGCTGATCGACGAGCTGTTCTCGCTCGAGGGCCAGGTGGCGGTGGTGACGGGCGCCGGGCGCGGTATCGGCGAAGGCATCGCCCACGTGCTCGCGGGTGCGGGTGCGGCGGTGGTGTGCGCGGCGCGGCGCGAGCACGAGATCGAGGCAGTGGCCAAGGAGATCGTCGCCGCCAGCGGCAAGGCGATCGCCGTCGCGACCGACGTCACCGACGACGCGGCGCTCGAACGGCTGGCTGAGCGCGCCGTTCGCGAGTTCGGTCGGCTCGACATCTGGGTGAACAACGCGGGCGGCTCGCCGCTGCAGATGCCGCTCAGCGAGCTTCCCCGCGAGGAGTGGGACGCAACGCTGGCGCTGAACCTCACGGCGATCTTCTCCGCGACGCGCGTCGCGGCGAGTCACATGGCGCCCGGAGGGCGAATCATCAACATCTCGTCGATCGCTGCCGAGATGGTGATTCCGGGGAGCGGTCACTACAGCGCCGCAAAGGCCGGCACCAACATGCTGACGCGCGCGTTCGCGCAGGAGCTGGGCCCGCGCATCCGGGTCAACTGCATCATGCCGGGCGCCGTTCCCACCGAGATCATGATGAAGGCGATGAAGCTCGAAGCGAAGGACCTGCCGCGCCTCGAGAGGGCGCTGCGCCTGCCGGCCGGGCGACTCGGCACGCCGCGTGACCTCGGTGCGGCCGTCCTGTACTTCGCATCGCCGGCGGCCGAGTGGGTGACCGGACAGTGCATTCGTGTCTCGGGAGGTGCGTGATGATCGAGAATCGGAAGATCGTCCTCCGGACGCGTCCGCGGGGAGCCCCGAAGGAGTCCGACTTCGGCGTCGAGGTGGAGAAGGTCGCGGATCCCGCGCCCGGACTCGTGCTGATCGAGGTCTCGCACATCTCGATCGACGCGTTCATCGCCACGACCCTGAACGAGGGAGCCTTCCACGGCACGATCCCGCTCGGCGGAACGGTTCCCGCGCTCGGTGTCGGAAGGGTCGTCGCGAGCGCGAGCGACGAGCTCGCTCCCGGCGACTGGGTCTCCGGCGTCACGCTCGCGCAGACGCACGCGCTGATGCCCGCGGCGATGTATCGCAAGATCGACACCGCGCTCGCCAAGCCCTCGACCTATCTCGGCGTGCTCGGCATGACCACGGGACTCACGGCCTATTTCGGCTTGCTCGAGGTCGTGCACGTCAACCCCGGCGAGACGGTCGTGGTCTCGGGAGCGGCCGGCGCGGTCGGCAGCGTGGCGTGCCAGCTGGCGAAGATCCACGGCGCGCGAGTGATCGGCATCGCCGGCGGCCCGCACAAGGTGAGATATCTGCTGGAGAGCGTCGGCGTGGAGGCGGCCATCGACTACAAGAACGAGAACGTCGCCGAGCGCCTGGACGCGCTCGCGCCGCGCCGCATCGACGTCTTCTTCGACAACGTGGGCGGCGAGATCCTCGACGTCGTGCTCGATCGGCTCGCGATCGGAGCGCGCGTTTCGATCTGCGGCGCCATATCGCAGTACTCGCACCTGAACGACGTGCGCGGACCGAAACTCTACCTGCGCCTCGCCGAGCGAAACGCGCGCATGTGCGGATTCACCGTCGATCACTACGCGAGCCGTTTCGCCGAAGCCATTCCTCGACTCGTCGGATGGATGAACGACGGTCGGCTCTCGCTCCACGAGCAGATCGAGACCGGGATCGAGCGCTTTCCCGCCGCGCTCGTCACGCTGATGACGGGCGGTCACGTCGGCAAGCTGCTCGTGAAGCCGTAGGCCATGGCGCAGAGACTCTCCGGCCGGGTGGCGTGCATCACCGGCGCCGCGTCGGGGATCGGGGCGGAGACCGCGCGAGTCTTCGCCGCCGAGGGTGCTCGCGTCGTGGTCGCGGACCTGCAGGAGGCGCCCGCACGAGCGCTCGTGACCGAGCTCGGCGAGAGCGCGCGCTTCTCGCGCTGCGACGTCACGCGCGAGGCCGACGTCGCGGCCGCGGTCGAGCTCGCCGTCACCGAATTCGGCCGGCTCGACGTGATGGTGAACAACGCCGGCATCGTCGGCGCGGTCGGCTCGATCGCCACGACGAGCGCGGAGGCGTGGGACGCCACGATCGCGGTGCTCCTGCGCGGCGTGTTCCTCGGCGCGAAGCACGCCGCGCGCGTCATGATGCCGCGCAGGTCCGGCGTGATCCTCTCGGTGGCGAGCACAGCGGGAGTGGTCGGCGGGCTTGGACCGCACGCGTACACGGCCGCGAAGCACGGCGTCGTCGGACTGACCAGGTCGGTCGCCTCCGAGCTCGCGCCGCACGGCATTCGCGTGAACGCCGTGGCGCCGGGCAATACCGTGACGGCCATGACGTCGGCCCTGATCGCCGGCGACCCCGACGACACCGCGAAGACCGAGCGGTCGATCGCCCGGCGCTCCGCGCTCGGCATCGCCGGGCTTCCGCGCGACATCGCGCTGGCGCTCCTCTACCTGGCGAGCGACGACGCGCGCTACGTCACCGCGCACACGCTCGTCGTCGATTCCGGAGAGAGCAGCGCGATCGGGAGAACGCCCTTCCACGATGCGCCGAACGAGGTGATCCGCGAAGCCGGCCGGCGCGAGCGCTGAGTCCGGATGCCGAGCGCATAGGCCGAGCCGACACGCGACGGTTTCGCGGCGCCGGGAAAGCGCTGGCGCTGCGCCGCGGCGGTGCCCCGGCGCATCGCGGCTCGCAGAAGTCCTCTCGTACCCGCTTCGTCGAGATCGACCGCTCCGCGAGCAATCCGCGAGTCCGCGCGTCGCTGGCGGACGCACCGGGGGATCCAGCGCACGTCCTTTCAAGGGGCGGCGCGGGTTCTCGAGACGGATCTCGGAGGGGTCGCGCGTCCCGGAAGGTTGCAGCGCGACTCCGGCGCCGGTTTCTCGGCAGCCTGTGATCCGCAGCCGTTCGCACGAACGAGGAGTCGGAGGATGCAGGAACGCGCGGAAGCGCAGGGCCCGCCTTCGCCAGCGCAGGCCGCGGAGGGACCCAACCATCGCTACTACGCAGCCTGCCGCGGCGTCTGGCGCGCGGGGCTCGCGATGCGCATCACCGACCGCGCGCGGCTCGCGCGCTCGGGAATGCGGCTGGCGGATCGACTCGCCGTGCGGCTGACGACGGCGTGGCCGCGCTGGCTCGGAGCATCGTCGTTCCATACGACGGTGGCGTTCGACGCCTCGGGCACGGTGCGACACACGACGGTGGTGCGTTGGCTGGGGCTTCCGATCCGGCGCAGCGTCGAGACGATCGCACTCGAAGACGCCTTCGACGCTGGCTTCGACCTCGACCCGGTCGGGACTTCCCACGCCTTCGCGAGCGATCGCTGCCGGGGCGACGTGCACCGCGGATCCCGCCCGCCCGTCAGTCGACGCGCCGACTCCCGAGGTCCACGTCCAGCACCGACTCCTCGCCGGGCACGCCGATGCGCAGCGGAAAGCCGTAGAAGCCGGTGCCGCGGTGCACGTACAGGCGATTGCGGCCCAGCGCGAAGAAGCCGTGATCGGGCCAGCGCGTGCGCGCGAGCACGGTCCAGTCGAAACCCAGCGAGACCAGCCCGATCTGTCCGCCGTGGGTGTGCCCCGAGAAGGTGAGGTCGGCTTCGCCGTCGGGCACGTGAAGGAAGGCCGACGGGTCGTGCAGCAACAGGATCCGCAGGTGGCCGGCGGCGCGCGGATGGCGCGCGAGCAGGCCCGCGAGATGAGCCTCGCGATCGCGCGAGACCCAGTCCGCGCCGATGATCTGCACCGGGCCCGCGGCGGTCTCAAGCGTGACCGCTTCATCGACGAGCAGCCGCACGCCCGCGGACGCGAGCGCACTGCGCACCTCGTCGGGCGCCTCGTGATCGTGATTGCCGAAGCAGGCGAAGCTCCGGCCGGTGAACTTCGCGAGCGGCTCGAGCGCGCGCGCGAGCGCACCCGGCGAGCCCATGCCCTCCATCGTAAGCAGGTCGCCCGTCACGAGCACCAGGTCGGGATCGGATTCGAGCAGTCGCTCGAGCGTCCGGCGCAGCTTGGCGATCGGCTGCCACGGTCCCAGGTGCGGGTCGCTGATCTGAACGATGCGCAGGCCGCGGCGCTCCGACGCCGCATGGTGTCGGGGCAGTCGGACCCGTGTCGCCCGCTCCAGCGTCCCGGGCGCGTGATCGTCGAGCGCGACGCGCACGAGCTCCGCGCGCGAGCGGGACGACGTGACGACCGAGAGTCCCGCGACGGCGAGGGGAAGCGCATCGAGCCAGCGCAGATGCGCGAGGGCCGTGTCCAGACCGAGCGCCGCCAGAACGCCGCGCAGCGGCAGGAGCGCGAGCAGGTACAGGCCGGAAACGAACCCGGCCGCGAGGAACGTCTGACCGGCCACGGACACGGCCCAGCGGAAGCCCGGCGTCCGCAGCCGCGCGTGGACGAGCGAGAGCAGGTGCAAACCCGCGGACGCCATGCCCCACAGGAAGAGAGCGTCGAGCAATCCGCGCGGCAGCGGCGGAAACAGCTCGCGCAGCCGCGCGTGGACGAGCAGAGCCCCGGGCACGGACATGCACAGGACGACCAGGCCGAAGATGGCGTACGCGCGCGAACGCACGCGCCAGGCGTGGAGCGGTACACCGACGAGGATCAGCAGGGCGAGGCCGAGAAGGACGAGGTCCGGGGTCAAGGCAGCCAGACTAGCGGGAGCAGCGGTTTTCTCACAGAATCGCGCCAGCCGAGAGGAGGACCCCCTTGAAACGAGACGTCTTCACGGACGAGCACGAGCTCTTCCGCGAGCAGTTCAAGCGCTTCGCCAAGAACGAGATCGAGCCCAAGATCGCGGGCTGGAACGAGAAGGGAATGAGCGACCGCGAGACCTGGCGCCGCATGGGCGAGGAGGGCTTCCTCGGCGCGAACGCGCCCGAGCAGTACGGCGGTGCGGGCGGGGACTTCCTGTACGACGCGATCGTCATGGAGGAGATGGCGTACCTCCGGGCGCACGCGCTGATGATGTCGCTGCACTCCGACATCTGCATGCCGTACATCACCGAGTTCGGCACGCCCGAGCAGAAGGAGAAGTACCTGCCGGGCGCGATCGGCGGCACGATCATCCTGGGCATCGCGATGACGGAGCCCGGCACCGGCTCCGACCTCGCGAACGTGCAGACCACGGCGATCCGCGACGGCGACCACTACGTGCTGAACGGCTCGAAGACGTTCATCTCGAACGGCCAGATCGCGGATCTGTTCGTGGTCGTCGCGAAGACCGATCCCGCGGCCGATCCTCCGCATCGCGGGATCAGCCTGCTGCTCGTCGAGGCCGGCGATCCCGGCTTCGTGCGCGGGCGCAAGCTCGACAAGCTCGGGCTCGTCGGGCAGGACACGAGCGAGCTCTTCTTCCAGGACTGCCGCGTTCCGGTGTCGCGCCTGCTCGGCGGTCACGAGGGGCGCGGCTTCAAGCAGCTGATGCAGAAGCTGCAGCAGGAGCGGCTCAGCATCTGCGTCGGGTCCATCGCCTCGTGCCGGCGCGCGCTCGACGACACCATGGAGTACGTGAAGCAGCGCCACGCGTTCGGCAAGCCGATCGCGGGCTTCCAGAACACGCAGTTCAAGCTGGCCGAGCTCGCCACCGAGGTCGAGGTCGGCCAGGCCTTTACCGACAAGCTCTGCGTCGCGCACGTGCGAAACGAGAACATCGTCACCGAGGTCTCGATGGGGAAGTGGTGGACGACCGACCTGCAGAAGCGGCTCACCTCGGAGTGCCTGCAGCTCCACGGCGGCTACGGCTTCATGCGCGAGTACCCGATCTCGACCGACTACGCCGACGCGGCCGTGCAGTCGATCTACGCCGGCACGAACGAGATCATGAAGCGCATCATCGCGCGCAACCTCGGGCTCGACGCCGGCTGA